>JAJZMA010000205.1 GCA_021850405.1 bacterium | reverse complement strand
GGGCAAGATCTCAACGGCACTCCCTGCAGTACAGAAGGGGAGGGTCCGTGCCCTTCTTGGCACTTATCTGGTCATTGTCGCCTTGCTCGTTGCAATCATTGTGGTGCGACGCTCCCTGGCCAGCAGCATTCTGGAGATTTCAATCTATGGGCTCCTGTTCGCCAGTCTGCCACTGCTTTACGCAAGTCTCAGTCCCCCAACATGGCTGCGCCGCGTATGGCGTGGCATGGAGGAAGAGCAGTATCACGAGGCACTGGGATTCCTGGCCCAGTTTGCGCGGTCCCAGCAGGAGCTGATGGAGTTGGCCCTTTCCTGGGCAACGCGGCTTGTGGGTGGCTCTGCGGCTTGCTTTCTGGATCCCGAAGGTGCGGTGGTGGCGAGCGTTGGTATGGCCAGGGATGGTGCGATAGTGCCAGCCCAGGGGAATACGCTTGAGGCCGGGAGCCAGGAGTTGCGGATAGGGGAGAGATCTAGTCCGGGGGTGGTGGCTCCCCTCATGCTGGGAACTGGTCTGGGAAAGCTCGTGGTGGTGTCTGGGCCGCTTAGTCCGGTGTTTGGATCAGACGAGGTCGCGCGGCTGACAGAGTTTGCCCTCCTGGTTGGAATTGCGCTTGCCCGGGTGGAAAAGAGCGAGGCCCTGATGCTGAGCGATGCCATCTCCAGGCGCATAATGATGGATGCTCCCATTGGGATGGCGATTGTTGCACAGGATGGGAAGTTTGACAGCGTAAACGCTGCGTTTGCCAATTTGGTGGGATACCAGCAGGAAGAGCTTGCAGGACAGGACTGGTCCACCATCGCCACGCCGGAATCCCTTGCCACACTGACGACCCTGTATCGCAAGATGCGCGACCAGGGGGAGGAGCACATGTCGGCCGAGGTGGAGCTGAGACGGCAGAATGGCTCGTCGGTGCCAGTGTTCATTTCTTCGTCACTTATCCGTGAGCGTAATGCAGAACCCTTCTATGTGATGCAGTTTGAGGATCTGACCGAGCACCGGCTTGCACTGGAGATGGCAGACCATGCCCTTGCCAGTGCGCAGGAGCTGGCAACGGTGCGGGCGGACCATCTGTCCCGTATGAGCCATGAGCTACGCACGCCACTTTCGTCCATGGTTGGGTACGCTGAGCTGCTGGAACTTGACAACCCACGGGAAGACCAGATCGTGCCGATCCGTGCCATTCTGCGGGCAGGAGACCACCTGCTGGCGCTGATCAATGACGTTCTGGATATAGCGCGTCTGGATCGCGCTGACAGCAGCGCGTCGATGTCCCTTGAACCAGTCGATGTTCACCAGACCCTTGCCGATACAGTAACCATGGTGCAGCCCGACGCGGCGTCGCGTGGCATAACCATTGTTCTGGAGGACAATCTTGCTGCTCCCTGGGCAAGGGCTGACCAGCAGCGGCTAAGGCAGATATGGCTGAACCTGCTTAGCAACGCAGTCAAGTACAACCGGGACGGTGGGCGGGTGCTGGTCACGACCACAGCAGTTGGGCGTGACCGCAGCAGGATCCGGGTGGCGTTTGCCGATACGGGGCTGGGAATACCAGAAGAGAGACAGGTCCTCCTTTTTCAGCCGTTTGAGCGGCTGGGGGCGGAGAGGACTGAGGTCACCGGTACTGGCCTTGGGCTTGCGCTCGCCAGGAGACTCGCTGAGGCCATGGGGGCAACGCTGGACTGGGAGAGCAGGCCCGGGCTCGGGTCTACCTTCTGGGTGGACCTTGAGGCTGCAGCGACACCTACAGTGGCGCAGGGGCATCCAAAGCCAGCGCGCACGGCCCGTCCCAAGGCGCTGGCTGGCAGGCCAGAGGTGAGTGTGTTTTACGTGGAAGACAACCTTGCCAACGTGCATCTGGTGCAGCGGATTCTGGAAAAACGGCCCTATATCCGGCTGGTACCTGCCATGCAGGGAAGCCTCGCCCTTTCCCTGGCTATCCAGTCGCCTCCTGATCTCATCATCCTGGACCTGCACCTGCCCGACATCGGAGGAAGGGAGGTGCTGGAGCGGTTAAAGGGGAATCCCAGGACTGCAACGATTCCGGTTGTGATCCTGACCGCAGACGCCACTCCACAGCAGGCTGCAGCCATCCGCGAACTGGGTGTACTTGCCTATCTTCTAAAGCCGATCCGGGTACGGCAGCTCCTCGCAGTCCTGGACAGTCTGTTTGAGCCCGAGGCAGCAGCCCGTTCCTCTGCCTGATTGCGGCTCGTGACGCCGGTGGTACAGCCAGGTGGCATAGTGCACCCAACCTGGAGCGGCTGGAGTAAAGTACGCCGAGTGCATCCTTGCCTGGGTGTCATGGGAGATGGATTTGGCAATACCTGACAGGGTGGCAGCGTTGTCAGCCCTGGTGCGAAACCGCCTTGCTCTTGCCCTGGCGGTCGTCGTTGCAGTAAGCGGTGGGATAGCCGCGCTTACCATTGTCTCCTGGAACAGCTCATGGCATGATGTGGGCCTTGCCAGCAGCATTCAGGGTACGTTCAATTCCGTAAGCTGTAGTACCGCTGGCGCTTGCATCGCAGTGGGCGCGCGCTGCAGCAGCTGCAGGAATCCATATGGCAAGAGCTGGCCGCTCGTTGAGAGCGCGGAAGTGAGCGGGGGGCCGTGGAATGTGGCAGCCCTGCCTGCAGGAGCTGGTGGCTATGGACAGCTTCTTGCCTCCCAGTGCATGCAGGATTCCTGCTTTGTGGCTGGATACTCCTGCAGCGCTGCCTGTGGCTCTGTGTCTGCCGTGCTGCACCCGTTGCTGCTTTCGGAGAGAAGCGGCATTTGGAGAACTGCTGTATCTGGGGCGCTGGCCCGCACGCGTGGAGCGTTGCTGGCACTTGGTTGCGCTGGCAATGGGTGCATGGCAGCTGGCTGGAGCGGTACTTCCCCCTTTGCTTTCGCATGGAACGGGCACAGCTGGTCAGCCGCGAGCAGCGGGCTTGCTGGCAGTCACGCCTATCTCACGTCAGTCTCCTGCCTTGCACCATCCCAATGCTGGGCGGCAGGCTCAGTTTTTTCTACCCATTCAGGAATACCTGTAGCGGTCCTTATGCACTGGAACGGCCATTTCTGGAGTGACCGCAGCCTTTCTTCGCTTATCCCGCAGAGCAGCGCTTCCAGCGCCGTAACGGCACTCTACTGTGGCAAGGGTGCGTGCATGCTGCTTGGCACCAACTGCACCACCGGCTGCAGCACAGTTGGTGCCCTGACGAGTACGTGGGGCGCACGGTACCATGCTGGTGTATGGCGTCTGGTACCAGTCCAGGAGATTCCAGTGGGAACACCACTGCTCCCAGAATCGGTGTCTTGTGTCTCTGCCTCATCCTGCTGGGGAGTTGGCTATGCAGTTGGCTATGCGTCGATGGCCCCCAACGGTCTCTACCCAGAGCTGCTGCTTTACTGGAATGGTACCGCCTGGCAGGAACGTACAGCGGAGAACGTCCATACGACCGTAGTCGGCCTCTCATCTGTGGCCTGTACAACTGCAGGCAGCTGTTACGCTGTTGGCGGACAGCTGAAACAACACGCCGAGGGCCCGGTCGCGGGCTACTCGCTGCTTGAGGAGGTGGGGTAGGTGGGCGCAGCAGTGGAGGGCCTGCACCCGGTTGTCATGGAGCGCCCGGGATTGCGCTATGTCACACGCTCCTTTCCGCGTTCGGCAGGTATCTTCCTGCTTTTTCTGGCAGTCACATCCCTCTGGTTTTGGCACGCATGGTCAGCTCCGACCACACTCTGGGTAGGCTCGGGCACTGGCGATTCCATGCTCTCCATCTGGAACTTTGAGTACTTTGCCTACGCGGTAACTCACCACCACGGACTCTTCATTACCCACACCATGAACTTCCCACAAGGCGTAAACCTGATGTGGCAGACTCCCGGCTACCTGCTGGATCTGCTGCTCCTGCCTGTTACCCTTACACTTGGGCCGGTCTTTTCGTATAACCTGGCGATGACACTTGCCGTTGCAAGTTCGGCCTGGTCGGTCTATTTTGCCGCTTGTCACCTTCTCGAAAACAGGCGCTTTGCTGTGCTTGCAGGTTTTGTTTTCCTGATATCGCCATATATGGCTGATCAGTCGCTGGACCACCTTTTCCTTGTCTGTGTCCCTCTCTCGGTCCTTATGTTCGTGCTTGTCTACGATGTCCTCTTCCTGAGGCGATTCGAGCCGTGGCAGGCGGGCCTGTCTGGAGGACTGCTCGTTGCTGCGCAGTTTTTCATTTCCGAAGAATTGCTTGCCTCAACACTTGTCGTTGTGATACTGGCACTGGTGCTCGCGGTCATCATGGAACCAGCGCTGCTGTCCAGGTGGAGACGGGTTGCAATGACCATGCTGTGGGTTCTTCCGCTTCCCGCGGTGCTCTGCTCTGTACCTCTGTGGATACAGCTTGCCGGCCAGGGTGCCATAAAGGGAGTGGTGATTCCACCGGCTGGCTTTTCCGGGGACCTGTTTGGTCTTGTTGTCCCAGGGATTACCGAACTGGTTCATATTCCCCATTTCAGCACACTGCAGCTCTTTTCCGGCAGTCCGGTTGAAAAGGCCAATTATATTGGCATTGCAATCATTGCAGTTCTCGCTTGCCGTGCAAGGCAGCTCCTTGGTGTCGCGTGGACGCGTTATGCCCTGCTCATGCTTATCTGCGTTGAGATCCTGGTGCTTGGCACCAATCTCAATGTGGCTGGAGTTTCGACCACTCTTCCGCTTCCCGGAGCGGTGCTTGAGCACCTGCCGCTCCTGGATGGCCTGCTGCCACTGCGCATGAGTTTTTATGCTGACCTGATTTTGGCACTCCTGCTGGCAGTAGTGTTTGCCGGGCTTGCAGCTGAGCGGGTATGGACACCCCGCTTGACGTTGGTCACAGCTGCTATTTGCATTATCACCTGGCTACCTGTCTTTCCATATCCTGCGTCCAGCATATCTACGCCGCAGGCACTACAGGGACTGCGCGTGGCGCGCGGATCGGTACTCGTACTCCCTTTTGCCCGAAGCATTGCGTCTGGGGCTGCCATGCTCTGGCAGGCACAGGACAAGTTTGGCTTCCGTATGGTGGACGGCTACTTCACCCGCTCCACTGGGGAATATCCTCTCTATCATGGCCCAGAGTTCAATCCATTGCTCTTTGCGGTGTGGAACATACAGAATGATCTTTCTCCCTCCCCCTCTCTGCCGCAAGCGCAGGCGCTCTCTGCCTCAGGCACACCACTCCATCTGCTGGACGGCAACATACC
>JAJZMA010000078.1 GCA_021850405.1 bacterium | reverse complement strand
CAGGGAGTGCAGTTCATGCTGGCCGACATGGCGGCAGGAGTGGCAGCCGCACGCGCACTGCTTTACGCAGCCTGCGAAAAGGTCGACACTCACGCAGCAGATATGACCCGGTTTGCGGCCATGGCCAAGCTTTTTGCCAGTGACACTGCGATGCGGGTCACGACTGATGCCGTGCAGGTGCTCGGTGGCTACGGTTATGTGAACGAGTATCCGGTCGAGCGTATGATGCGGGATGCCAAGATCACCCAGATCTATGAGGGCACCAATCAGATCCAGCGGCTGGTCATAGCCAGAGAACTTGCCCGTGGGCATTAGCAGGCAGATTGGCCCCGGCAGTAGGGATGAGCCCAGGTCGGGTGGTTTGTTCATTTGGGGGCCTGTGGCCCGGGCAGGTGCTTAGTGGAATGCAGTGCAGGGCCAAGAGATGGAATAAGACAAAGGAGGAGTTTTGAGGATTGGGATTCTTACTGGGGGGGGGGATGCGCCAGGTCTCAATGCTGCCATACGCGCGGTTGTTCGTCCGGCACTGGCAAGCGGCGACACGGTTATCGGTATCCGTAACGGATGGGCGGGCCTTACCGGCAGTGGCGATTTTTTTGAGATTGAGCGGCGGGCGGTGTCTGGAATCATCCAGTTGGGAGGGACTATGCTGGGGAGTTCCCGCGTCAATCCAAGGAAGGTGGAGGGTGGGCTTGAGCTGGTCAGGTCCAATCTTGAATCTGCCAGCATTGACGCGCTGGTGGCGATAGGGGGAGATGACACCCTTGGGGTCGCTGCCTGGCTGGGTGAAGCCGGGGTGCCGGTGGTCGGTGTCCCCAAGACGATGGATAATGATCTCTCGGTTACTGAGTACTGCATTGGGTTTGACAGCGCCGTGCATATTGTCACTGAAGCGCTGGATCGCCTGCATACCACGGCCGCCTCGCACCATCGTGTGATGGTGGTTGAGGTAATGGGACGTGATACGGGCTGGGTTGCAGTGGAGGGTGGGCTTGCTGGGGGAGCAGATTTTATTGCTATTCCTGAGTTTCCGGCAACCCTTGAGGCAGTCATGCAGCACCTGGAGAGGAGGCGTAGTGGTGGCAGGGATTTCAGCATCATCGTGGTAGCTGAGGGAGTGGACCTGGCAGGGGTAGCAGAAACACCAGTGCGCACCGACGCTTTTGGGCATGCGCAGCTCTCGCGGCGGGGGGTAGGTGAACGTCTGGCAGACCTAATTGAGCAGGAGACTGGCAACGAAACACGGGCCACTGTTCTTGGGCACACCCAGAGGGGTGGCTCCCCGACTGCCTTTGATCGCATATGGGCTACGCGGGTGGGTGCGTATGCGTACGATCTCATTCGAAGGCAAGAGTGGGGCCGCATGGGTGTAGTTCGATGTGGAACGGTTGAGACCGCCGCCATCAGTGATGTGGTGGCAGAGCAACGTCGGGTGCCAAGGGAGCTTTACGATCTTGCAGCGACCTTTTTTTGAGGGCGCTGCCACCGGAGGCCGCAGCGCAGATACGGGACCACTGCTTTCCGCGCCCACTCGTGGAGGACACTCTTTGCCAGATCCCGTCTTTCCACTGATGTTTGCAGGGTACTTTCCTGCAGGGAGTGGGAAAAACTTCCATGAGTGACTCTTCCCTTGCGGCCGGTGCTGGCAGGAGGCTCACGCAGGATGGTGATTCATCTGTGAGGCATCTGGGACAGGCGCGGCTTATAGCGCTTTCTGCCTACTGGGTGTCTATAGGCTACCTGTGGCAGGCGCTAGGCACGCTGGTCATTCCGTTCCTGATCGAGCGGTTCGTGGGGGTGGCGCACCAGGGGCTGGCGCTAAGTGTCCTTGAGGGAATCGGGACCCTGCTTGCTGTGATCTGGCAGCCGCTGTGTGGGATGTGGTCTGACGGCTTTTCTTCCAGGTACGGGCGGCGGTATCCATTCATGTTTGTGGGAACTGCCTCTGATCTTGTGTTTCTCTTCTTCATGGCACTGGCAGGTGCGTTCTGGTGGCTTGCTGTGGCCTATCTGCTGCTGCAGGCTTCCTCCAACAGCGCCCAGGCTCCCTACCAGGGGTTGCTGCCAGATGTGGTGCCAGAGGATGAGCGGGCACAGGCATCAGGCTACTATGGCGTTGCCAATCTGGTCGGCATCCTGACTGGGACTGTGGTAGCTGGCATTGTGCTAGGCAAGGCAGGCGTGCGTGCCTCGCCCTTTACCTGTGGTGCGGTGCTGGTGATCGGGCTTGTGATTACAGCGGCACGGATACGTGAGCCACAGCATATGGAGCGCAGGGAAAAGCGTAGTCCTGCCTCCGATTTCTTTATACCACTCAGAAACCGTCCGTTCTTTCTCCTTACCCTTTCGCGCCTATTTATTCTCATGGGGATTGTAGGAATACAGAGCTTTACCCTTTTCTTTTTCACTGACGCTTTCTTTCCGCATGATGCTTCCCGGGCGATATCCTCCACCTACACGCTGGTCGGACTGGTGGTCTTTGTGGCACTGCTTGTAACCTGGCCCGCAGCCAGGCTTTCGGATATAACCGGGCGCCGACCCATGATTGTTGCGAGTGGTCTTGTGAGTGCTGCTGGCAACATTGGGCTTATCTTTAGCCATTCGGTGCTGATGATTCCCGCATTTCTTCTGGACCCGGCAGCGCGCATTCTGCATGTGCCGGATTTTGCAGCCCAGGCAGCCTTTATGGGGCTTTTTATTGGCCTTGGGTTTGGCGCATTCCTTTCGGTGGACTGGGTCTTTCTCATGGACTATGTCCCTGCGGAAAAGGCTGCCCTGTTTATGGCGTTTTCAAATGTGGCCACCGCGGGGTCAGGCATTGTCGCCCGCTTTGCCGGTGGTTTTTTGCTTGACTTTGGGGATGCACATGGAAAGGTGTTTGCCCTCCCAGCTGGATATCCGCTCATTTTCGCTGTCTTTGCTGCATGGATGGTTATAGGTAGCCTGGTGATTGCGTTTATTCCCGAGGGAAGGGCCAATCCCAGAAAGATGGCCCCGAGCGTTCCCGGCTGAGCCAGCTGCGGCAGTAGCTGCATGGGGCGAATAGTTAACCAGGGATCGCCATCGGTGCGGTTTTCACTGGACTCCGGGTGAGCCTGGCGGCGGGTTGCGGGCGGTGTGTATGGGCAGTCCTGTCAGTGTATCGTCCTGGCCCGGATGCGAACCACTCTAGCCGGGTGCAGGGTATAGTCACACCAGCTGCACTTTGTTTTTGTGTGATTCTTTGAGGCCGGTTTCGCAGTGAGGTTGTGGAGGTTGGGATTTTTGGGCAAGGAGCTGCACAGAGCTGTAATCCGGGCGCGCATTGCTGGCATCGCCCTGGTTGTCGCTATGGCATGTTCTTCCTGTGGTGCAGCCGTAAACGCATCACCATCGCCTTCCCCCGGGACGCAGGGACATCCGGGACATTCTGTTGCGCCCCCGGCCAAGGGGACTGCAGGCGCTACCCTTGTGTTTGACCACCCCTCGACAGCTGGTGCGACTGGTTTTACCTACACGATTGCAACGGCAGCTGGAACAGTTACCGGCACGGTTGTAGTGCCGTATCAGCCAGTGCCAGGTGTTGCACCTGCTGCTGCCGGACTCCTGGTAGTCTCTGGAAGCCACTACGCTGTGCTGAACAGGAGCGGAGGTGTGGCGGTAGCCAGTGCTGCTGCCAGCCAGCTGCTAGCCAGTGAGACCAATGGGCTTGCCAATGGGGAGCCTGTCATCCTGCCTTCTGGAGCGCTGCTGGGAGTGCAGCAGAACACCCTGGGAGATGGGCCAGCACCAGCAGCAGACCTGGTTGTCCTGGATATGGCAAGTGGCAAGGAGACTGAGCTTGGCGAGGCTGTGGCCCTGCGCACGGCAGGGAGTAGCAGCAGTGCGCCAGTGCCGTTCCTGCAGTTGCTGGGTGTTTCTGCTTCTGGAACCCGCGCGTATGTCGAGGTTCAGGGGGCGACCTTTGCAGGGCATGCGGTTCCGGTCGGTGCCGCCTTTTTTTCGGTGGCCATCCAGGGCGCAGGTGGGGTGCAGGAGCTGTTTTCAGTGAATACCGTTCCGGTTACCGCGGCCATCTCACCGGATGGGCGGCAGCTTGGGCTGGTCGAAACCTGGCAGGTGGTTGCTGGAGTGCAGCGCTGGAACCTTATTCTGGTACAGCTTCCATCTGGTAACAGCGTAACTGTGGATGCTGTCCCGTACGTGCCAGCGCAGGGGACAGTGGGATGCCAGTTCTCGCCTGGTGGCAGCTACCTATCAGTCTACGGTGACAGTGTGAGTTTGTCTGCGGTTGGCTACGCTGGTATTGCAGTGTACTCCTCCCGGACCGGGGCGCTGGTGCATGACTATCGCGTGGGCTCTGCCCAGGCAACTCAGGTTGGGGCAGTAGGGTGGGTGTCCGCAACCAGCTTTGTGTACCGGCTGGAAGAGGCCGCCACACCTGGCGTTTTTGGGCCAGGACAGGGTGTGATAGCCAGCCCTCTGGCTGGCACGTCCAGAAGGTTTCCCGCAGCCTGGGGCACACTGGATGCCATTCTGCCTGCGGGATGACACAGGCTTTTGCCAATTTTTTCTGGGCTATGTCTGCCGGAGCTGGTTGCGGCAGAAGGGGCTGGGCCTAAAGCTGTCGCGGCTGCGGGTTTAGATTCTGGACCAGCGGGCCGATCTTTATTCCGAGGGTCATGATTTCGACTCCTTTGCCAGTGGCGGGCAGCGTGCCAGGGGTAGCGCCAGCTGGGTCAGGCTTCCCCGGGCGGATTGCGGATTGGCGCACACTGTTGCTGAGTGCCCCCATCATGGACTGTGCCACCGACGCTGACCGGTCGGTAGCAAGCTCTGCCCGATGAGGGATGCCCCGGTGGAGTCGCTCCATCATGCGCTCACCCCTCCCACCCTGATGGGTCAGTGACCAGGTGCGACCCGGCCCCTGGTACTTGCCTTCCTGCACTTCGTGGTGAGTGGCAGAGAGAGAGGTCCCAGAGACCGGGGCACCACCGGCCGGAGGCAGATAGCTCCGGAGCGGAACCGGGCCAGCCCTGGTTGCCGGGCAAACTAGCGGGGCTCTGTTGGGTGGCTCTAGTTCTCATGGCATAGTTTTACGGCTTGCGAACGGACGTAACACGGACGATGCAGAGATGGAGTTGACCCCGTTTTGAGACAAACCTGAATGTCCGCTGTTGATAATGTGGAAACTGTGTCTGGTCGGCATGAGCACGGGCCGCGAGCGGTTCTGGGAGGTGCTGCCGAACGAAGCATATCCCGATGTATCA
>JAJZMA010000226.1 GCA_021850405.1 bacterium | reverse complement strand
CACTCATCCAGGAATAATCGCATGACACATGGCGGGTACACAGACCAGCGGGAACAAACAGGAACATCCATGTTCCTGAAATGCCAGTCAAGCTCCAGCAAAGTTCTCTGCGGTGGCCCTGTCCATTCGGCCCCAAATTTGATGAAGTTGATGAAGTTACGACTGAGCCATGGATTTCCTGATGCGCCGGAAAAACGGCAGCATCAAATGGAGACGGTCGATGGAGACGGTCGGTTGCCACGGGATACCAGGATCGTCAGAACTTCATGCAAGGTGTTGCCGGTCTCCCTTGCGTCAGCCTTGCCTGCTTACTCCAGAGCACTCCAGCTTCCGGCCAGCCCGCTGCGCGGAACCCAACCTGCATCCGCGCCGTGCAGTCAGCAGAGGAGCCATAAAACCGGCCGGGAATGCGGGGAGCCGACGGAACACACAAAGCGTGGGCACAGCACCAGGTCAGGGGAGCTGGTGGTCAGCGGGGGGCTCGAACCCTCGACCTCGCGGATGTGAACCGCGCGCTCTAACCAGCTGAGCTAGCTGACCGCAAGTGCAAGTTTACTGCCTACAGGGGCCCGGCCGGGCCCGCGGGGCCGCCCACACCACAAGACAGGGGGCAGGGTCGCGTATGTGCTTCCAGTGAGGGCGCCGCATGCTAGCCTTGGCTGGTGCCAGATAGTGCCATCCTCCTCTTTGGAGACACGTATACAGAGCCCAATGCCCTCTACAAGACATCGTTCCTTGCCCCCGACCCGGTAATAGTTGTGGACACCGGAAGCCACGTTACGCTCTGGGTAAGCCGGCTGGAGTACGAACGGGCCAGGAGCGAAGCCACCGTTGATACAGTGCGCTGCACTGCCGACACTGGAGCCGAAAAGCTGCTGGAGAAAGCTGGGAGCGAAGCAGGGATGTGGCCAGAGCTGCTCCTGCAGATTGCAAGGGAGCATGGGGTGCTGTCCTTTCGGGTAGGTGCCACATTCCCTGCACTACTGGCAGACCGCATGCGTGCAGAGGGAATAACTATCCACCCGACGGCAGGACTCTACCAGCAGCAAAGGCGCATAAAAAGCAGTGCCGAACTTGAAAAGATGACCCGGGTTGAAAACGCAGCTATGGCCGCAGTGCGAAAGGCCATCGAGGTCATCTCATCATCAACCATCAGGGATGGGCTGCTCTTTGGTGCCAACGGCCCACTCAGCGGGGATGACCTTACCCTGGTGGTGGAGCAGTCCCTCCTCGAAGCGGGGTGCGGCACAGCTGGCTCGATCACATGTGGAGGACCGGAGTCCAGCAACCCACACGCAAGATCCAGCCCCAGGCTGCGGGCGGGGTTGCCGATCGTACTTGACATATACCCCTTTGACAAGCAGCATCGCTACTGGGGCGACATGACCCGCACCGTAGTACGTGGCAAGCCCACCCCGGAAGCAGAAAAAATGTGGCAGGCAGTGCTGGACGCCCAGATGGCAGGACTGGCAGCGGTACACCCCGGCGCCAACGGCAGGGATATCCACCGGCGCTGTTGTGAGGTGCTAGCCCAGCACGGGTT
Source organism: bacterium (assembly GCA_021850405.1). Classification (GTDB taxonomy): domain Bacteria; phylum Chloroflexota; class Dormibacteria; order Aeolococcales; family Aeolococcaceae; genus JAJZMA01. The sequence continues at coordinate 3,766 of JAJZMA010000226.1, read as the reverse complement.
CCACTCGCCCGTGCCCCCCTACTCAAACATAAACTCTGCCGCCAGCTTTATTCATGGCACGGGCCACGGCATCGGCCTTCAGGTACACGAATTTCCCCGGATTGCCGATGTAGATGTAGAGCTTCTCGAAGGGGACCTGATCACCATCGAGCCTGGCCTGTACGACCCAGCGGTTGGTGGTGTACGGATCGAGGATCTGGTGCTGGTGACCAGCGATGGCCACCGCAATCTCACTCCAATGGAAAAAAGACTGGTAGCGGGAGCCTGATACTTCAGGAAGGCGCTACGCGCCACAACACGAAGCCAGCGCTGCTCACAATGGGGCGCCCCAGCACAGCGTCATAGAAGTGAGCAGCCCCACGAGCTACCACTGGATCCGGAGTCACCATGAACCCTGAGGCAAAAAACTCTCCAGGAGTTGCCAGGACGTAGTCAACCCTGAGCTTTCCCAGTAAGTGGCGTACCGCCTGCACGGTAGCAGGAGAGGCAGGTGAGTCACCATCTGCCTCCAGGGCCCGCGCTGAGGTGAGTGCCGCAAGTTGATACTGCGGCGATTGCGGACCCGTTCCTGGAACGTACGCATAACCACCTACCATGCGGAACAAAAAGTGGCTCTGGGCTGTATAAAGCATCTCAACCGGCTGGAAGGGATCCGCGTACGGAGCATACGCGACAACACTGCCAGATGGTATAGCGCCGATAACGCGCTGTGGGATACGTAGCGGAAGCCCAAGCTCTGTTACGGGACGCGGCAAGGAAGGCAGCCAGGTCAGGACCGTAAGCAGGACCAGCCCTCCAGCCACAACCCTTTCCCATCTGGTCCGGATGCAGGTCAGAAGGAGAGCTACCGCGATCACAGCGAGCAGATCTGCATGAGCAGCGATCCGGTTCGGAAGCAGATCCGGGATGACTGGAAAGACCGAAAATGACTGCCACCACCAGCCCAGCGACAGAGCGTAAAGTGCAGCTGCGGCAATTACCACGATACGAAGAAGAAGGTGCGACCAGTAACGCAGCAGGGCAAAGCAGAGCAGAAGAAGTAATGGAATGCCAGCGTATACATTGGCCTCGGCGAGATTAAGGGTCGCCACTCCAGGGAGGGATGAAACCATATGGGGAGCTACCCACTGGTTGGCTGTTGGAAAGAGAAGGGCAAGCACACTCTGTTGCCCAGGCGGTACCTGCAGGATGCCATGCATGGCACCCCGGCCAAAAAACTGGTAGGCAATGGCTGGTCCAGCCAGCACGACCACGATGCCGGCGGCAAGGGATAGTGCCCTGACAATTGGCCCTACCCGATCCCTGACAAGGTCTGGCCGGGACATGGCTGCAAGAAACAGTACGAATGCAGCAGCAAGGCAGCTGGAAAGGGCAACCTCTTCTCCAACATAGAGCTGGATGGCTGTGGCGATCCCGATCGCAATCCCCGCCCTTCCCCACCCCCAGGACTGCTCCACAATAAATGCGTAAAGAAAAAATCCCAGCGCAGGTGGGTAGAGCAGCACAACCAGATTCAGGTGGCCAATCTCCTGCCCGATCATATAGGGGGAGATCGCATACAGGAGGCCAGCAAGCAATGCGGGGAGCGTGTGTTTCGTGATCCGCCGGACCATAACGTAGGCAACAAAGCCGCTAAGCGCCAGCGCAAGTGTCGCAGCGAGGTTGTATGCCAGTATCCCTGAAACCGAGAGTGTTACCGGAGCAAGGAGCAGCGCCAGCGCCAGCACAGGCGTATTCCACATCAGGTTGACCCCTAGTGGAGCCTGGAAATCAGGAGAAAAAAGCAGAAACTGGTGGTGCACTGCAGCAAAAGCCACAAAACTCATGAATGAGACCGTCTGCAAGGGGTCCCCGCCCACCCCAATGAACCGGCGCTCAGGCTGCTGCCAGGCTGACCAGAAGAGAAGCACTGCAAGAAGGCAAAAGAGCAGCAGGACTGCTACCTGCAAGGCGGCGCTGCTCCACCGCCCAGAGGAACCCATGCCGGTGACGCTGACATTCGCCGTCGCGCTCTCCTGCTTAGTCCCTTGCCTACCGGCCAGCTTCATGTGTCACCCCTGTCACCTCCCACCCAGATCTCCATATTCAAACACTGCCACCCGGCGGTCCTGCCGACGCCCATGGCCATCACAGGAATCAGGGCCCGTAGCGCTGGATGCGACCCCTCGGAAGGCCCAATTTTAGCCACTTGCCGCACAGCTACCCTTAATGAGCGTGCACCGTACCTTAACCGCGGCTCTCCTCGCTCGCCTCCGGCTATAGGCTCCTGATCACCACCACCCAGCTACCGGCGACTGCCATTGCAAAACCGGTGTCCCCGGGATCACCATAGAAACCATGGAAACCCTCAAGGTTGGCGAAGTAATGGCCCGGCTGGGCAACGGCAGCTCCTGGTCGGTAGAAGATAACGGCATCGCAAGAACCTTTACCTTCCGTGACTTTATGCGAGCCTTCGGCTTCATGGCGGCAGTAGCCACAGCTGCAGAAAAAGCAAACCACCACCCTGAATGGAGCAATGTCTACAACAAGGTCACCGTCCGGCTCACAACCCACGATGCTGGTGGCATTACAGAAAAGGACCTTGCCCTGGCAGCGGTGATGGACAAGCTCGCTGACGATTTCGCTGTCAAACACTGACCGGGACACCGGGAAAGCAACAGGGACTGGGCGGAGCTGAAACGGGCCCGTCTCCGCGATGCGCGAACCATGCGCTTGTCGCTTATGGAGAAGGTCTCTGCCATACTTGACCTGCAGTGGAGCAGACAGATTACCCCCAGCCAGTCCCAGAGGATGATCCCTGGCAGGGACTGGGCTCAAGCCCACCAGCAAACCCGGGCCCCCCTTCCTATTCGTCCCTCCCCCCTTCTCCAGCCGGTGCTGTTCCGGGCCGCCCACTTTCTCCTCCAGGACAGCCACCGCAATACCCCCCGCCCGGGCAGTGGCCCCCGCCAGGCTATCCCTCCGCAGGTCCGCCTGCACCAGGAGCTACGGCGGGAGCAGGACAGCCTGCGCGGAAACAGCGGAATGGCCCCATAGGCGCTATCTTTGCCGCGGCGGTTGCCGTAGCCAAGTTTGGTGCCATCTTTCTAAAACTTGGCGGCACCCTGCTCAGCCTTGCCATCTCGGTAGTTGCAATGTCCCTGCTGTTCGGCTGGTCTTTTGGGTTAGGTGTAATAGTGCTTATCGCCATCCATGAAAGCGGGCATATGCTGTTTGCCAGGAAACTGGGGTTCCCGGTCTCATGGCCGATCTTCCTTGGCCCTTTTGGTGCACTCGTCACCATGAAGAGACGGCCCACAACCCGGGGCGAAGAGGCGTTTCTTGCAATTGGCGGACCGATCCTTGGACTGTTAGCTGCTGGAGGAGCTCTCCTCATTGGCTTCCTCACCAGTGACCAGACGGGCTACTGGACAGCACTTGCCTACTTTGGCTGCTTTCTCACCGTTTTCAACCTGATCCCCATCTCTCCGCTGGATGGAGGCAGGGTCGCAAAAGCAGTCTCCATCTGGACCAACGTGGCTGGGCTTGTTATCCTGGCCGCTTTTATTGCGGCTGAATTCCTGCTCACTGGGGTGATCAGTCCAGTAGCCCTGATCGTGGCTTTGTTTGGAGCCATCGGTGTGGTCAGCAGATTCCGGCATCCAGATCGGCTCAAGGAGCTCTCGGCCTGGGGCAGGGTCGGCGTTGCCGCTGCATACATGGCGATCCTCCTCATTGCCCTGGGTGGCACCGCCTACACATCAATGCTGCTGGCCTCCTCTGGAGT
>JAJZMA010000076.1 GCA_021850405.1 bacterium | reverse complement strand
GTTGTGATGGCACAGACTGCAATTGACCTGTTGCGGTCGGATTACGGGATAACCGCTCCGCTCACGCTCATCCCGCATGGCATGCCCAACGTGGAGGCCAAGGGACGGCACCGGCTTAAGGAGAAACTGGGCCTTACCGGCAGGATTGTAATCTCCACATTCGGGCTGGTAGATCCGCGCAAGGGGCTTGAGTACATGATCGAGGCCATGCAGGCGGTGGCTGCCAAATACCCTGCGGCCATCTACCTGATTGCTGGCCAGACCCACCCGGAGCTGCTGCGGACACAAGGGGAGGAGTACCGCAACAGTCTGAACCGGCTGGTGGCAAAGCTGGGCCTTGACCGGCACGTTGCCTTTGTGAACGAATACATGGAACAGAAGGATATCGTCGAGTATCTGCTGGCAAGCGATGTCTACGTAACCCCATATCTGGATCCAAACCAGATAACCAGCGGCACACTTGCGTATGCGCTGGGTGCGGGCAAAGCCATCATCTCCACCCCCTACCTGCATGCAAGGGAAGCGCTGGCAGATGGGCGTGGGCTGCTGGTGGATTTTCGGAGCTCAAGCCAGCTGACGGAAAAAATTCTCGCTGTGCTGGATGACCCTGCCTACAAGGCAAGGCTGGAGGCAGCAACCTACGAATATGCCCGCGAGATGACATGGCCACGGGCTGGGGAGCATTTCCTTTCGCTTATGCGGCAGATCGCTGCTGACAACCCACTGCCCCGGCCAGAGCGACGCAGGGAGAAACGCCCGGTGCCAGCGGGGCTTGGGGCCCGGGTGTCCGAAAATCCACTGCTGACACCGGCTAACGTTGCACCCAGCGACAGCCGATTTGAAGTGGTGTCAGTCCTCAATGCCGGGGTGGCCAGATTGCGGGATGAGACGATCCTGCTGCTGCGGGTCGCGCAGCGGGCAAGAACCGACACCGCCATCCCAACCGATGCCCTCACCTTCGACCTGCAGCGTCAGATCCCAAAACTGAAAAGGATGAATCGCCAATATGACCCAGCACACACGATCGCAAGTGGCTTCTATGATCCGCAGTACTCCCCGCCGAGACTGACCCCTGTATTCATCCCAAAGGACCTGCCTGGCCTCGACCTGTCAGACCCGCGTGTTGTGCGGCAGCAGGCAACACTTGGAGGCTTCAACCCACCAGGCGATGAGTTTGTCGACCTGCTCACCCAGGTCTCCCACCTGCGTCTTGCCAGAAGCCGCGATGGAGTGCACTTTTCGGTTGCGGCAGAGCCAGTACTGCCTCCATTCGATGAACTGGAGAGCTACGGATGTGAAGATCCGAGGATCACTGAAATCGACGGGACCTGGTACATCACCTACGTCGGTGTCAGCGCGCTTGGGATTGCCACGATGCTCGCCACCACCACCGATTTTGTTACCTTCCAGCGGCATGGCGTGCTGTTTCTGCCGGACCACAAGGATGTAGCGCTTTTCCCGGTGAAGATAGAGGGCCAGTATGTAGCACTCACGCGGCCAATGCCACAGTCGTTCAGCCGCGTGAACGCGATCTGGATTGCCTACTCAGATGACCTGCGCTGCTTTGGAAAGCACAGGGTGCTCGCACTTCCCCGGGAAGGCATGTGGGATGAAGTACGGGTTGGGGCCAGCGCTCCTCCAGTCGCCACTGACGCAGGCTGGCTGGAGATTTATCATGGCGTGGACCGCAATTCGCGCTACTGCCTGGGCGCGCTGCTCCTGGACAGGAAGGATCCTGCACAAGTCCTTGCGCGCTCACCCAGGCCAATATTTGTTCCAGAGGCGGAGTACGAAAAGAAGGGCCTTTTTGGAAACACAGTATTCACATGCGGCTTGACGCAAGACCCTGACAACCCAGATCGCCTGCGCATCTACTATGGCGCTGCTGACACATGTCTTGCTGCTGCGGATTTCAGTACGGCTGAGATCCTTGCCCACCTGAGCTAGATGCTAAGACAACTTGCACGGTTGACACACCCAGTCCCAGGCGCAGGGCCGGAGGCGCTGGCGATAGCGGTTTATGCAAGTGGTGATGACACACTGCCGCCTGCTGCAGACAAGGGCTATGAAGGTGTGGCATGTGTGGACGATGCTGCGCGTGCCCTGGAGCTTGTCTCAGAGCTCTACGTGCGCACCCGACAGCCCTGGGCGCTCCGATGGGCCCGGGGACTTATGGAGTTTCTCCTGTGGATGGAAGCAGAACCGGGCCGCTGGCACAACTTCATTACAGGATGGGATGGCACCCGCAACGAGGAAGGTCCAACGTCATACTCGGGGTCAACCTTCTGGACAGCGCGCGCGTGGCTGGCGCTGGCCAGATGTGCACAGAACATGCACGATGACAGGGCAAGTGCGGCAGCGCTGCGTGCCCTGGCCGTAGCCCGCGACTCAAAAGTCGCCCCAGACGTTCGCTGCATACAGATCCTTGCGCTGCTATGCATGGGGGCGCAGGCAGATCCGGGGCGCAAGCTCCTTGCAAGATGGGCCAATGAGATCAAAGTGCTGGAGCGGGACGGCATCTGTCTCAACTACCCGGAGGAAGAGCTGCCGCCGCACATCTGGGGCCACATCCAGGAAGGCGTACTTGCACTCTGTTCAGAAATACTCAACGACAGAAGCATGCTTGCTCTGGCAGCGTCCAGCGCAGACAAACTTATACGCCCGCTTATTGAAGGGAATTTCAGCCTGCCCTCGGTACAGCCCTACAGCGTGGCATGCACGATATTTTCATGCCAGCAGCTGGAGCGCGCCACGCATGACCCTGTGTATGGCATGCTTGTGAAAAAGGCTCAGGCATGGTTCGACGGCCCGGATCCGTCCATGCCAGCAATCTATGACAGGAGGCTGGGAAGGGTGGCTGACGGTGTCGACAATGGACGGGTCAACGCTGGCTCAGGAGCAGAATCAAATATCATGGCAGGTCTGGCCCTGATTGATGAACTGGAGACCACCTGTACCGCCATGGGACTTGATGCGCTGCTCCCTGCTGTCGCCTCTGCAACCCCACCAGCCTGACGCTCCAGCCCCAGCAATGTTCCACGGTGCCGACAATCCCAGAAGACTGTGCGTGCTGGGAGTCCAGGCTCCGCCAGCTCCTGTAACCACCTGTACGATGTATTCATGAGCGACCACAACTGCTGCACCCCCTGCCTCTCCACCACAGTTATTGCATGCCGCGGGGAGGCCAAAGTGCAAACAGGCCGAATGCAGCAGAGTACTCTGCTGGGACCACCTTTTTCAGGGGACGCGACGACGTACCCCATAAGGTCAAAGCTTACCCTGCTTACGGGCCTGCCCATAAGACTGGAAAATGTCACTAATTTACAGCTAGCTGCCCCCGCAGCCAGCAGTCTCACGCTAGGCTAACCTGAAATGGAAGAAGCAGCAGCCGACAGCAAGACAATCCCCCAAAGGATGCTACAGCGGTCCTCACGTCTGGCAGCCATGCTGGGACAGCGGCGCAGCCAGTTGCACAAGGTGGATGCCACACCACCATACGTCATGGAAAGGTGTGGAACAGTCATGGTACCCGAGAAGGGCAATCCGCTTGAAGAAGAGGGGGTACTGAACCCGGCAAGCGCCAGAGGAGCGGATGGCTCTATTTACCTTTTTCCACGGATGGTGGCTGCTGGCAATTTTTCCAGAATAGGCCGCGTGCGCGTACATGTGGACGGCAGTGGCGTCCCGATAGGAGTGGAGCGGCTCGGTGTGGCAGTTCAGGCAGAACATAGCTGGGAGGTAAGGGGGGTAGAGGATCCACGCATCAGCTGGCTTCCTCGTCTCCGGCTGTGGATCATGACATATACAGCGGTAGGGCCCCTTGGACCCAGGATCGCCATCGCCTCATCCGAGGATCTCATCACATGGAAAAAACTTGGCCTGGCTACTTTTGTCTCTGAGCCAACACTTGGCGTGGATTTCAACGGCTACCACAACAAGGATGCGCTGGTAGTGCCCAACCCGGTAACGGCTCCAGACGGAACCCTCTGCTACGCGATCATCCACCGGCCGATGTGGGACATGAGCTGGACGGCGGGCAGCTCTGGAACCGTGCTCCCGGAAGGCACAACCGACTCAAGGGAGGCGATGTGGGTTTCCTATGCTCCTGCAAGGGAAGTGGAACGGGATGCAAGGCGGCTCACCGTCATGTTTCAGCATCGTCCCCTGGCATTGCCAGAATATCCATGGGAAGAGGTGAAGATTGGTGGGGGCACTCCCCCGGTGAGTGTTCCAGAGGGCTGGCTCATACTGCACCACGGCATTTCAAGGCGGAGTCCAGATTTTCCAGGCGACCGTGGACTCACCTACTCAGCTGGTGCCATGATCCTGGACCGGAAACATGTAGAACGCGTACTCGCCCGCTCGAGGACTCCCCTGCTTGTTCCGGAAAGGAAGGGAGAAACTGAAGGCATCGTTGGGCATGTAGTCTTTCCCACTGCCATAGAACCGCATGCAAATGGCAAGGACAGCTATACCGTTTTTTACGGAATGGCTGATTCCCAGATTGGTGCTGCAATACTGCGGCGCGAGCCAGCTGCCCCCCAGACAGACGGCTCGCCCGGTTCCCTGATTCCAGGCATGCCTCTTTCTGGTTAGGAGCCACCCGGCCTGAGACAGGCAGCGTTGGTGTGAGCCGCGGCGAAGTTTTCTATCGGCAGTACCCTTTCCGCAGTGCCTTGAGGTGATTTTGTCCGCGCTGTGTCTCTCCCACCTGCCTAGAGTGTTCGTATGACAGCTGCACATCCGGCACAAGCCAGCAGAAAAACAATCCATGCCGTCCTGCTCCGCTATCCAGACGGAGCTGCCATCGAAACCACTGAGCCTTTGACTATCCTGCAGATCGACGCGCGGCTCGTAGGCAACAGCAACACCTTGCCACACGAGGATGTCAGACGATTCCTGGCATCCATACGGAGGCTTGACCACCCACAGGCCAGGCTTCTCTATACCCTCATCTCTGGTACCACCTACTCGGGATGCAACCACCGTTTCCTGGCAAGAACGATTCTCAAGCTCTACGTCCGCCAGACAGATCCCGCACGACTGGGGCCGGAACCCCCCGATGCCGGCGCGGCAGAGCCATTTGTGCTCCAGGTCACTACTACCGACTGCTTCGGGAAGCCCATCACCAAGGCTATAGGCAGCAAGACGGTAAAAATGGAAACTCTCCAGGTTGCTGATCTTACAAGGCCAGAAAGGGTGGGTCACCTTGCTGCACTCGAAACGCTGGCCGCCCTGCCGCCACAAGCGGCGCGCCGACCGATCGAGGCGCGCGTCGCGTACCACGACGCCTGTCACCTCGCCCACGCGCAAGGCGTGCGGGCCGAGCCTCGCGCGCTGCTCCG
>JAJZMA010000137.1 GCA_021850405.1 bacterium | reverse complement strand
GCGAGCAGGAACGTGCCATCCCCTCCCACGGCCACAAGCAGCTCCGCGTCAGGATGAGCTTCCATCTCCTCGTCCGTTGCAGCGCCCAGCCGCCAGGCGGATATCTGCTGGCTCTTGAGTCGCTCGAGGGCTGGCTGTACCGATTCAGCCTCGTCAGGATGGCAAAGGATTCCAATCGACATGCTATACCTCTAGATGGTTCAAACCGTCATTGTGACGTATTCCGGTGCAGATGCAAAACCCATTCCTGGTTTCCCCTTGCGCCCTTGACTGCGGCGCGAACAGCTCCAAGTGCTTTCATACCATGAACTTCCTCCGCCCACGCCTGGAACATGCCAATCTCTGCCTCCACCGGGGCGCCGGGCAGGACCACCCCACCAGGCCCGACCCACTGCCGCCCAAGCTCAAACTGGGGCTTGAAAAGAGCCACCAGGTGAAATATAGGTGTGGCCAGGCTGCAGACGGCTGGCATCACCGCTTTGAGCGAGATAAAGGAGAGGTCCAGGGTTACCAGATCAGGTGCTGCGCCTGGAAGACGGGCAAGCGTACGCAGATTGGTCCTCTCCATTACAACCACGCGGGGGTCATGGGCGATCCTGGGATGTAGCAGGCCATGGCCGACGTCCACAGCATAGAGGCTGTGGACCCCACCCTGGAGGAGCACATCACAGAAGCCTCCTGTGGAACTGCCAGCATCCAGGGCAACCATTCCGGCAACATCAAGACCCATCGCCTCGAGCGCCGCGGCCAGCTTGATCCCCCCCCTTCCAACCCAGGGGTGCCCAGGGCCACGTACTTCCACCTGTCCATCATTCGTGACCACCAAAGCAGAACTGCGCGCACGCTGCCCCTCGAAATCTACCAGACCACCAGCAACAAGCGCGCGCGCCTGGTCCAGGCTCCCTGTGAAGCTGTGTGCAACCAGCCATTCATCCAGACGCACGCCCTGCAGGCGCGCACTGCGCCCGGTCTTCCCCACCTCAGAACGGGATCGTGTCGTCCTGGTCTGGACCTTCACCCTCATCCACACCAAACAGCTCGTCCCGACCTGCAGCTGTTCCCTTCATTGCTGGGGCTGCGGCCTCCTCCCCTGCAGTTTCCCTGGCTCGGGAAGAAGCCGTATCCATCGATGGCGCCGAACTGCCTGGTGCCAGCTGGGAGAGTGGAAGCGGTACTTCGCTGGAGGAACCGTCGGTCCCCTGCACGAGCTGGTTGACCTTGGCTTCGGTCGCATCGAGCAGGTTGCCGCAATGCTGGGCTAACTGCATTCCGGTCTCATAAAATTGTATGGCGGCTTCCAGGGGTACTGAGCCCCGCTCCAGTTTTTCTATAACACTGTCCAGGCGGGTCATGGCATCCTCAAAGGAAAGCTTTTCAATCCCTTTCCCGTCTGCCTGCGCATTTTCCCCAGGGTCTGTCTCTGCAACCATGCCTGTATCTGCCTCCATTCCAGCTGTCTTCTCCCATACCTATGGCGGATTATTCTGGCTGAACACCACTTGGGGCCCAGAGGGTCCCACTCTGCCATGAGGCTAACCGCCCAGGGCAAATTGGGCCTGCCACCGCTTGAATCCGGTATTACGTCCGGTGAAAGGGCTTTAGGGTTATCGATGCGACCCTAAAACGGTATCCCCTGATTGCTCAGCCAGTGCAGCGTTCCCTGAAGATCATTGCACGATTCTGCACACAGCTGCTCAGTGCCATACCTTCAGCTGTGCCTCGCGATTGATTGATCCTTCCAGCTCCGTGGCGCGCTCAAATGCCGCAGCAACTGCGTCATGCAGCACGGTGCGGAATCTCCCTCGATCCAGCTCATAGAGCGCTGCCGCCGATGTGCCGCCAGGCGAGGTAACATCGTCCCGAAGCTGGGCAGAATGCCGGCTGGTGCCAGCGGCAAACTCGGCGGCCCCAGTGATGGTAGAGAGCACCAGTTCCCGTCCCAGATGACGCGGCAGTCCGAGACGTACCGCAGCCTCAACCAGCGCCTCGATGAAGAGAAAGACATACATCGGACCTGTTCCACTGATCGCAGTGGCAAGGGCCAGTTGCTCCTCCCTGCTGGTCTCAATCTGCAGTCCCAGCGAGCCAAAGAGGGCTGCACATAAACCACGCTCTTCCGGAGTTACGGTTTCTCCTGCGTACCACATGGTAGTGCCAGCTCCACACCGGGCGGGCGTATTGGTCATGGCACGCACTATCTTGCAATCGCCAAGCACCAGCTGCAGCGCGGTCAACGATACTCCTGCAGCAATGGAGATGAAAATGGTTCCTGGTTGCAGTGCAGGGCGTAGCTGGTGTGCTACTTCCATGGTGACCTGTGGTTTTACCGACAGCAGAACGACATCTGCCCGTCTTGCAGCCTCCTGGTTGTCTGCGTGACAGGTAATTCCATATGCGGCCGACAGCTCCTCGCGCCGCTCGCTACGCGGATGGCTACAGCTGACCTGGGCGGGCAGGCAAATTTGAGCCCCAAGGATGCCTGAGACCAGCGCTTCACCCATGGCGCCTGCGCCAATGATAGCGATCCGCTTGCCCTGCATCTGCTCTGCACCTGGGCTTTCGGGTCCGCTACTGTGAGCGGGCATGGCTAGCGGCCCCCTGTATGGGTGGGCTGGTGGATGTAGATGCAGGATCCGTATCTTTCGGGAGAAGGGCGGAGACTACACTCGTAGCAGTGCCATCATGCCAGACTGTCTCAAGTTCCATTCTGGGCTGGAGGAGCTGAAGCGAGGTCAGCAGTTTCCCATCCCGGGCCTCCCTGGTCACGGTATAACCCCGTGCCAGGATCGCGAGTGGCGACAGGGCAGCAAGCCTGTCGTTCTGCCTTTCGACATCCTGGCGCCTTGCGGCAAGCTGGGTGGAGAGAACCCGGGCCAATGCTGCATTCCGGCTCAAAAGGTAAGATCTGGCGAGCTCCATACGGTTGGCCGGCGACAGCCCGGAAAGCGAAAGCCGCCTGGTATCCAGCGTGCGCCTCCGCATTGCAACGAGCCTTTCTGTCAGCATTTCAAGATTGTGCTGGCGTTGATGGAGCTCCTGGCGCAACCCTGAAATGAGCCGCATCGGTGCGCAGCGTTCCAGTCGCTGACTGGCCACATGCAGTCGCTGCCGTTCCAGCTGGACCCGCTTCAGTAGTGCCCCACGGAGGCGCCTTTCCCTGTCTGACACTTCAGCCGCGAGGCTTGCGGTCTCCGGCACTGCCAGCTCCGCCGCAGCCGAGGGAGTGGGCGCCCTGCGATCTGCGGCAAAGTCAGCCAGTGTGGTGTCAGTCTCATGTCCTATCCCAGTGATGACCGGAACCGGACAGGCAGCAATTGCCCTCACCACTGCTTCATCCTGGAAGGCAGCAAGATCCTCGTATGAACCACCACCCCGCACCAGGAGGAGCGTATCTGCACCACAGCGCCCACCCTGCTGTATCGCAAGGACCAGCTGCGCAGGCGCAGTTTCTCCCTGGACCAGGGTGGGAATGACCAGCAGATCTGTCTTCGGGGAGCGGCGGCGGATGACATTGTATACGTCCCTCAGGGCTGCGGCCTGGAGGGAGGTTACAATGGCGACCTTTTTCGGCACGCGGGGAATGCGCCGCTTGCGTGAGTCGTCAAAAATGCCCTCAGCGCGCAGCCGCTCCGCCCTTTCCTGCACAGCGAGCATGAGTGCTCCAAGACCCGCTGGTTCCATTCGTGTGACATTGAGCTGGTACACTCCCCTCTGCATGTACACATCGAGCTTGCCGCGTGCGAGCACCGACATACCGTTTGCTGGAACGAATGAGAGCCGCACTGATTTCCAGCAGGTGCATGCCAGTTTTGAGTTTGCAGCATCCTTGAGGCTGAAGTCGTAGTTGCCTCCATAGGGACGGCAGTCAGTTATCTCTCCTTCTACAAGGAGGCTGGCAAATCGCGTCTCCTTGGCCAGCGCCATCTGCACCATGTTGTTAACTTCGGTGACAGTGAACGCCTTCTGGGCCAGCGCTGGCATGTCGGGAAGTGCCATGTCACTCATTGCCGCGACGGCTCGAGCAGCACCTTGCCAAGCACCCCATTTATGAACTGCCCCGACTGGTCCCCCGCATACTGTTTGGCAAGCTCCACCGCCTCATTGATAACAACCGGGGCAGGGGTTTCCCGCAGATAGAGGATCTCATAGACCGCAATCCGGAGAATTGCGCGTTCCACCTTGCCAAGTTCGTCCAGCTTCCAGTGGTCGCTCGCGGCAGCCAGGCTGCTGTCGATCTGTTCCTGAAACTCTGCTACGCCTTGCGCCAGCTTTCTGGCAAAGGCCGCTATGTCTTTGGGAACCGAGAGGTCCTGTACATGGTAGGAAAGTACTGATTCGACATCCTTGTCTGTCCCCTCCAGTTCAAAGACAACGCTCAGTCCAAGTTCACGGCCCCGGTGCCGCCTGCCGCGGCTGGCAGTCACGTAAATACAACCTCACGCACATAGATATTCACGGAACGAACCTTGAGTCCAAGCATCCGGTTGACCACAGCTGCAACCTCACCCTGGATGAGTGGTGCAGTAGCGGGTATGCTGGCTTCGCTGGAGAGTGCAACGTAAAGGGACAATTCAAGCGAAAGGTCATCGAGCACCCGGACGCGCACTCCGCGGTGAGCAGTTTCTGGGCGCAGCACGTGATCCCTGCTGCGGGCACCAGGCTGATAAAGGCCAGCCACCCCGGGGACGCCGCTTGCGGCAAGGGCAGCGATCCATGCGACAACGTCATTGGCAACCCGAATCTTGCCACGGGTGCCGCTCATGGGGGCTGCTGCTGGTCCGGGCTCCGCAGAGATCACTGTACCCTCTCCATGTAGCGATGCGACCGCGTATCCACGCGTATACGGTCTCCTGCATTGACAAAGAGGGGAACGTCTACCACTACCCCGGTTTCCAGGGTGGCTGGCTTGGTAGCGGCGTTGGCGGTGTCACCCCTGTAGCCAGGCTCGGTCTCAGTCACTTCCAGCTCCACCGATATTGGCATTTCTATCCCAAGCACCTTGCCTTCATACTGCAGGAGGAAGAGGGTCTCATTCTCCTTGAGGAACGCTGCATTCTCGCCCAGCTGCTCTTCAGTGAGGCTGAACTGGTCGAATGTCTGGGTATCCATGACCATGAACTGGTCACCGTCCCGGTACAGGTATGAGACCTCGGACCTTTCGATTCGGGCTTTGGTGAACTTCTCTTCAGGGCGGAAGGTTTCCTCAGTCACTCCCCCGCCACTCAGGTTTTTAAACTTTGCCCGAACAAAAGCAGTCCCCCGGCCCTGTTTTACGTGGGCAAAATCTACGACCTGAAACAGGGAGCCGTCCCGCTCAACGGTCTGGCCCGGGCGGAGATCTCCAGCTGTAATCATGTCCTACTCCTTTACC
>JAJZMA010000030.1 GCA_021850405.1 bacterium | reverse complement strand
GCTACTGCTGGCACTGAGGTTCTTGGGACCAGGGGAGCAGTCGAAGAATTCAGAAAGCGAGTTGGCCGGATACCGGCGTCACCGGAGTTTGCCTCGAAGCTTGGCGAACTTGCCCGGGATGGGGTGCTTCTGGGCCTGGTTGGTGATCTCCTTGCTCCGCTGGAGATGGAGGGCCTTGGGCGCAGACTGGGAGTTATGGTCAGGTCCCTGGCGCTCTCTTCGAGGGACTGGTCAACGCCCGGTCTCTAGAGAAGGCGGAAGCGGAATGAGTGCAAGAAAGGGGCAAAGCTAGCGGAGGCTTTCGTTTTTCCTCTCCCGTCCCGCGCGCGTTGTTCCCCAGCACACAGTTCCAGTCTGTCCTCGCCGGCTGGTCCCGTCTGGCTCTCCGAATGCTGCCGGGAGGCACTTTTGGCGACTGGGAGAGCCCTCCTGCGTCATATTTAATGCACTCATGCTTCAAACGTGCAACAATCCGGTATCCTGAGTGCATGTGGGGTTGGAATTGAAAGAGGTTGTTGGCATGGATCCGGCGCGCGCTGCGATTCCCTCCCGGACCATGGATGAGAAGGTAATCGTCGAACTGCTGGGGCAGGTTGGGAGTCTGTTTACCGCAAGCCTGGACCTCAAGGAGAACATCGACTTTATGCTCAAAGCCGCCAGTGATCTGGTGGCGTGTGACGCAGCGACTGTGTTTCTGGTGGAAGAGGATGAAGCGGTCCTCTCTGCAATCGCCACTTTCCCGTTTGGTGAGAGTGTGGGCACAGTCAGCCGGTTCAAGATGGGAGAAGGGATCGTTGGCTGGGCCGCACAGAAGCGCAGGGTGGTCTCGGTGGCAGACGCCACCAAGGATCGTCGTTTCAAGTCCCTTCCGCTGGAGTATGCCCCGCGCTCCTTTCTGGTGATGCCGCTGGAATCACCGCGCAGGCTGGTGGGGGCGCTCACAGTGGCACGCAAGCAGGTGCAGCCGTTTACTGGGGTCGAGCAGGCGCTGATCCAGGTGATTGCCAACCAGGCTGCTATTTCGGTTGAGAATGCGCGTCTGTACCATGCCCAGCGGGATCAGCTGGCAGAGATTGCGAGCCAGAAGCGGGATCTTGAGATGGCAAACGTCCAGGTAGAGGAGGCATCAAGGCTAAAGAGTGAATTTCTCGCCAATATGAGCCACGAATTGCGTACCCCACTGAACGCCATTCTTGGCTTCAGCGAGATCCTGAAGGACAATCTGGCCGGCAACCTCAGTCCACAGCAGGTAGGGGAGTGCCTGGAAAGCATTCATGCGTCAGGCAAGCATCTTCTGGAGCTGGTAAACGATGTGCTTGACCTCTCCAAGATTGAAGCGGGCCGCATGGAACTTGCCTATGAGAACTTTCCTGTGGCGGGAGCCCTGCGGGAAGTGAACAACGTGATCAAGTCGCTCAGCGAAAGGCGTGAGCTGGACCTGACTGAGAGGGTGGAACCGCCCGATGTTGTCCTTATGGCCGACAAGAGCAAGTTCAAGCAGGTGATGTACAACCTCCTCAGTAATGCAATCAAGTTCACTCCCCCTGGGGGCAAGATATGGGTTCAGGCAAGCAAGCAGGCGGGTGAACTTGTGGTTGAGGTTGGGGATACTGGTATTGGGATCTCACCGGAGCACCAGGACCTGGTTTTCAATGAGTTTTACCAGGTTGCGGGACGCCGGAACCGCCAGACCCAGGGGACTGGTCTTGGTTTGTCCCTGACCAGGCGGATTGTCGAATTGCACGGTGGCACCATCTCTCTGGAGAGTGCGGAAGGCAAAGGCTCCATATTCACGGTGCGGCTTCCCATCGCCGGGATAGTTCCCGAGGACGATGGTCGCTCCCAGCGCAACCATATTCTTCTGGTTGAGGACAATCCAAGCAACCGCGAGCTTACCAAACTGGTACTCTCAGGGAATGGCTTCGAAGTGGATATAGCCATTGATGGACACGAGGGACTGCAGAAGGCACGGGACAGGAAGTACGATCTTATACTCATGGATGTTCAGCTACCGGGGTTGGATGGTCTTACAGTGACCAGGATGCTAAAAGGTGATCCAAGCACCGCATCCACGCCAATTGTGGCGCTGACTGCCAATGCGATGAGAGGGGACGAACAGAAAGCGATGGCAGCTGGATGCAGTGGGTATATCACCAAGCCGATAGAAGTGGCACGGTTCGTCCAGCAGATTGCGTACTGATAGTGGAAGACGATCAGCCCAGTCGCGAGATCGTCAGACTGGCGTGCACCGCCCAGAACCACACTTTGATCGAGGCGGTAAACGGGGTTGAGGGTCTTGAGATGGCCCGGGATGCCAACCCGGATCTCATCATCCTGGACATTAACCTCCCTGGTATGAGTGGGCTTGACATCTGCAGGAGACTCCGTGCTGAGGGCTCCAGGGTTCCAATCATAATGCTGACCGCCAAGGCAGACACGATCGATGTGGTCGTGGGACTGGAACTTGGCGCAGATGACTACATGACCAAGCCATTTGAGGTTCGGGAACTCATGGCCAGGATTGGGGCCCATCTCCGGAGAAGTGAGATTACGACTCAGGAGCAGCCCAAGGACCGGTTCGAGTTTCCCGGGATGATGATAGACCTCGCCCGGAGGCAGCTATTCCGGGATGGCGAGGAGATTTCGCTAACGCTTACTGAGTTCAACCTTCTGGCACTGCTCGCCTCTCGGCCGGGCCAGGTTATGAGCAGGGGTGAGCTGCTGCGTCGGGTCTGGGGCTACGAAGTCGAGATCGAGACCAGAACCGTGGATGCTCATGTGTACCGGCTTCGGCGCAAGATTGAGCCTGATGCTGAGAAGCCGACCTATATTCATAGTGTTCCAGGAATTGGATACCGATTTTCAGGATAGGTTGCTTGCGTGCCCTTTGTGGGTAGGATGTTGTCTAGTGGTTCCCGGTTAACAAGATATGGCTGGGCGGTCTGGCCCATAGCCTGGAGCCCTGTACGAGGTTGTATGCATGTCGAGGAGCACGACAACTGCCATAGACATAGCAGTGGTGGGAGGGGGGCCAGCAGGGCTAACTGCCGCCCTGTACGCAGGTCGCAACCGGTTGACGACTATCCTGTTTGAACCCAAGGAGCCAGGGGGCCAATTACTCAACACCGAGCTGATTGAGGACTATCCGGGGGTGGCGAGCGTCCTTGGGGTGGATCTGGCAGCAGTCATGGCGCAGCAGGCGCAGGCTTTTGGTGCAGTTTTTGTGCGGGAGGGAATTACCAGCGTAGAGAGACTTGATTCCGGCAGGATTGCCCTCATCGATGAGCGTGGCACCAGCTATGAGGCGGGGGCCGTCATCCTGACCGCAGGGGGCAACCCACGCAAACTTGGGGTTGTGGGAGAGGAGGAGTTTGCCGGGCGTGGAGTCTCGTATTGTGCGGTTTGCGATGGTGCATTCTTCCGGGGGAAGGACCTTATTGTGGTAGGCGGGGGAGATGCGGCTCTTGAAGAGGGTGTCTACCTGACCAGGTATGCCAACAGTGTGAAGATAGTTCACCGTAGGGACACATTCCGCGCGCAGGAGGTGCTGGTAGAGGCAGCGCGCAAACACCCCAAGGTCCAGTTCCAGCTGGGCACTACCGTTGAGCAGATAACGGGGGATGGGGCTGTGACGGGAGTGGTGCTGCGGGATGCTGTAACTGGTGCGACCAGCGAGGCTCCCACTGGTGGCGTTTTTATCTTTGTCGGGTTCACACCCAATACGGGCCTGTTGAAGGGGCATGTACAGCATGATTCGGCCGGATTCTATGTAACTGACGCACGCACCATGATGACCAGCGTGCCAGGGGTGTTTGCCGCTGGAGATGTCAGGTCACAGCTGACACGGCAGATCACTACCGCTGTAGGGGACGCAACTACTGCCGCGATAGCAGCAACCAAATGGGTTGAGGAGAGAAGTGGGCAGCCGGCGGAGTCGGCCACAACGGCACAATCTGCATTGCCTGCCCAGACGCCCGGATTTTCCGCGTGAGCATTGTTACCCGCGGGGGCGACCAGGGAGAGACCAGCCTTCTCTACGGCGGCAGGGTGAGCAAGGATGACTTGCGCTGCGAGGCGTACGGGATGCTGGATGAGGCGGTATCTGCGCTGGGGCTGGCACGTGCGCTGGCGCAGGAAGAGTGGAGAAGTGTCATTGAAGAACTGCAGCGTGAACTGTTCACCGTTGGTGCCGAGCTGGCAACAGTTCCCGGTCAGCACGATCTGCTGGAGAAGCATTTTTCCCCTGTGACCAGCGACATGGTGAACAGGATCGATGCCTGCGTACATGAGCTTGAGAGTCGTTTTCCGCTTCCGGATGCGTTTATTGTTCCAGGCAAGACTCCTGCAGGCGCCGCACTGGATGTGGGCAGGAGTGCTTTGCGTACCGCTGAGCGCAGGGCTGTTGCACTGTTTCGTTCCGGTGCCATCGAGAATGCCCAGCTGCTGGCTTACTTGAACCGCGCAAGCGACTATATCTTTATGCTGGCCCGGGCTGTTGAGGGTGGGGACAGCACCGTCAAGTGAGGTTGAGTGCATTAGCCCCAGGGAGTGGGCATGACGTCCTGAGTTGCCCTTGGCTGCCAGACGCACTGCCCGCGTAGACACTGGATCGTGCCACCCCCAACATCTCCGCCAGTTCTCTGGTCGTGTGCGCCCCCTCCTGGTACAGCTTCACCAGGTGCGCCTCCTGCCTGGCGCTGAGCTTGGGCGCCCTCCCCTTGAGCTTCCCTTTCGCCTTGGCAACCTTCATTCCTTCTCTCGTCCGCATCCCCGTTACTATTACTACTTATCCACCGAGCTTAGTTCAGCCACCTACCTGTCTATCCCAATAGGGCCACTCCAGGCTGCATACAGAGATTGGAATGGTTCCTCCCTCTGAGTTTGAAGCCAGCTATTATCTGTCAGTTGGCAAGGAGAGTGCATGAACAGTCCACGTGCGTCGTATTGTTCATTCGCGTGCCGCTGTGAGGGGCTCTGCGGCCCGGACCTGGTTCCTTCGATCCAAATGTCAGCCCATTCACTGGAAGAACTGCCTATGTGACATCTTCAGGGACATAATATCAAGAGAGTTTGTGAAAGATTATGTCTCCAGGAAACCCGGGGCGGTTCAAAATGACGCGTCCTTCTTCTGCCGTGTAAGCAACCCCCTCTCGTATGAAACCCCATGGCACGCTTACCTACGTAGATGCTTTCTGGGACATAAGTAGAAGGAAGGCATGATCCCGCACACCAAACGCTCAAGTGGGGACCCCTCTACATGTGGCCTCCTCGCGCGATCACCTATAGGCACCCTATGGTGAGTTTATGGCAAAGACTGGCGCTCAACACCACAGTAATGCTCCTCGCAGTGGCTACCGCAGGGTGTGGAGCTGGGAACC
>JAJZMA010000047.1 GCA_021850405.1 bacterium | reverse complement strand
TGCTGGGCTGGATGTGGTCCCATCCCGGAAAGAAGCTGCTCTTTATGGGATCCGAATTTGGACAGTACGCCGAGTGGAACTGCAACCGGTCGCTTGACTGGCACCTGCTTGAATTTCCAGCCCATATGGGAGTCCAGAAGCTGGTTGCTGCCCTGAACCGGGTTTATCGGGAAACTCCGGAGTTGTGGGAAGCAGACACCGATCCGCAAGGCTTTGTCTGGCTCGATGCCGGCAATGCCGACCAGAATCTCCTCTCGTTTCTGCGCTGCAGCAGGAGTGCTGGGCCCCAGCTGGCCTGTATAGCCAACTTCTCGCCCAACACTCTGTCGGGATACCGGGTGGGACTTCCGCTTGCAGGCATATGGAAAGAGGTGCTAAATACCGATGCAGCTGAATTTGGAGGAAGCGGGAAGATCAACCCGGTCCCCATTTCCACAGAACAGATCAGATGGAACGAACAGGAGCATTCTGCAACTATTACTGTGCCGCCGCTGGGTATGACCTGGCTTCTCCATCAGGGGTAACGCTTCATCCAGTCCCGTGAGCTGCCCTCCTGCCCTTCCGGCCTCCAGAGCCGCGAGATCGCCGTCCTGTCCTCTGGAGGGCTTGCCCCTGGCAGCCTGTACCTCCAGCTAACTCACCATGCAATAAATGCGGTGCCGCCATCAGGTTTCATGCGGGGTATCCTGGCCCAGCGACGGCTCTACCAGCTGTCCAGCACGCACCACTGCCACCAGCGAAAGCCTCTGGTCCAGTAGCACACAGTCCGCAGCCATCCCCGGGTCAAATGAACCCCGGTCGTCAAATCCAGCCACCCTGGCAGGCACCTCGCTGGCCATGAGGGAAGCAGCCCCAACAGATACTCCACACATCCCAACCGCATTGGCAACGGCACGGTCCATGGTGAGTACGCTGCCCGCCAGACGACCCTGTATCTCTGGGGCCTCTCCTGCAACCCGGACCGTAACAGACGAATCTCCCAGAGGAAACTCGCCCGGGCCCGCTCCACAGGCCGAAACTGCGTCAGTGATCAGTGCCACGCGGGAAAACCCGAGTGACCCGGTCACCAGGTGGACAACCGCTGGGTCCAGGTGCTTGCCGTCACAGATCAGGTCACAGGTCAGGTCACGGCATGCAAAAAGCGCCCCAAAAACACCTGGCTGTCGATGGTGAAATGGTGGCATGCCGTTGAAGAGATGAGTGACATGGGTGAAGAGCCCGTCCCTTGCCGCAGCCAGCGCCTCGTCGCGGCTCGCCCCGGTATGTCCAGCAGCCACAACCACCCCCGCCGCGCGCAGACCCAGTGCAATATCACCAATCCCGGGTAGCTCGGGAGCAAGCGTTACCATCCTGACCCTGCCTCCTGCCGCGTCCAGGAGTTGCGCAACCACCTCCTCTCCCGGCAGCAAGAGACTCCCCAGGGAGGAGGCGCCACGCTGCTCCGGATTCAGGAATGGTCCCTCCAGATGGTAGCCACCAAAGGACGACCCCAGGGCGCCGGGCTCACCCGGAGGCTGCGACTTTATCTGGGCGAGATAGCCCGGCAAGCTGGTAGAGGCAATAGTTGGCAGGCAGGTGGTGGTGCCATGCCCCAGATGGTAAGCCAGTGCACGGCCCATCTCCTCCGCGCTGGCCGTGGCAAAATCCACGCCAACCGCCCCATGGCAATGCAGGTCCACAAATCCCGGAACCACCCAGCAGCCCTCTGCATCCAGATCGTAGGCAGCAGATCCTGCCGCTTGCCCGCCGCTGCTCCTGGTCGCAACTGCGAGGAGAGTCTTGCGGGTGGCATCTTGCCCCGCAGAGGAATCAACTCCTGCAATACGTGGTCCATCCAGGACCAGGGTGCTACCCACAACCTCTCCATGGTTGACCACGCGCCCACCCACAATCCTGCTGATCATCGGCAGCGCTGCATGGAGAGTACGGCAGGGGTTGCAAAGTTCCCAGCCCGAGAGTGGCTCAGAGGATCACCGACCTTTTCAGATGCCGTGGGGCGTCAGGGTCCAGCCCCCGGGCAACCGCCCGGGCAACCGCCCACTGGTAGATACCTGCAAGCTCAACCATGGGATCCAGCTCTCCGCCAAACAGTGGACTACCCAGCGCACGGATCTCTGCCGCGAGCCGGAGATCAACTGGTCCCAGCTGCCACACCAGTGTTGTGGGCCCGGCTCCCGAAATGGGCCCGTGCCGGAATTCCGGCGCAACATACGCCTCTGCCCAGCCCAGGGTCAGCTCTTTCAGCTTGAGCGCCGCTTCCCCAGCCAGGGCAGAAGCCCAGTGCTCTCCCAGAAAAACCACCCGGCTCCCAGAGAGCGCGGGGGGGAACTGCAGGCGGCGGATTCCCTCCCCGCTGGATCTGTCCTGGCTCTCTCCCTCTGGAACAGGTGCATCCAGGAAGCCTGCCAGTCCGGCAATGTCATCTCCCATCTGCAGCCTGAAAAATGCCAGCACGGAAGTTGGAAAGACGGTCTGCACAATGGCACTTTCTGGCACCGGATCTATGACATAGGTCTCATCGGCAAGCTCAGCCAGTGGAGTGCCCTCACATCCCACAATTGCCACCTTTCGACCGGCATTATGGCTGGATCTGGCAGCTGCAACCGTCTCACTGGTGCTACCGCTCCGGGAGATGAACACGGCAGTGTCATATTCCCGGTGCCCTGGATAGAGCCCCGGGGTACATGCATCGCAGATAGCTGCTTTACGCTCCTCGAGCAGCCTCGCCACTGCCTGGCCGATATGACCCGCAGTACCACACCCGACAAAGAGCACCCTGGAACCCGCACCCTGTACGAGCCGGGCATGAGCCCACGTTGCTGCTACCTGTCTCCATGCGCGCCCCTGGGAGGCCGCCTCGACTGCTGTTGCCCCGCCTCCGGATGGGCCCACTGGCATGTCAGGCTGGATCGGCATCCATCTCCCTCAAAAAACAGTTGAACCGCTAACAGTGCTTCCCCAACTCCAGAAAGGTGGGACTACACAGCTGGGCACTCAGGATCGGCCTCCCCAATATACTGGCAGAATGCGTACCTGCCCCTGCTCCTGGCATTTTGTGACCCGTACCTGCGGTGGAGCAGGCACCCCGGCACCACTGCCTGGCGGATGGGACACGCACCTTGCCTGCTGCGCCTGGGCGAATGTAACCCCAGTCGCATTCTGGCCGTTGACTGTGTACGTGAGCGCCGAGAATAGATGACGCTGCCGCGGGAATATGAAGAAGAGCTGGTAGAACGTGCCAAGAAAAACCCGGAAGCCTTTGGGGAACTCTACGACCAGTATGTGGATCAGATCTACAGGTTTGTCTACAGCCGGGTGCGGAGCACCGAGATTGCCCAGGATGTCACTTCCGATGTCTTCTTCAAGGCGCTTCGGGCAATTGGGAGATACCAGTCAACTGGCCGCCCTTTCAGCTCCTGGCTTTACCAGATATCTGCCAACGCGGTCAACGACTACTACCGCGGCCGCAAGCACCATGCAGAACTGGATGAAGCCGCGAGCGTACCCGACCACGCTACCGAGGTGTCCGAGACTGTCATCCGGAGGCAGGAGGCAGAGCGCATCTGGATTGCAATCGACCAACTCCCCAAACAACAGAGAACCGCTGTGTCGCTGAAACTTGGCGAGGATCTCAAACTGGCCCAGATTGGAGTAATCATGGGCAAAAGCGAAGGAGCCATCAAACTCCTGATCCACAGGGGAATGAACACACTTCGCAGCCAGCTTGAGGAGAGGGGTGGGGCCGATGAGCATCCCTGAGAAAGACCCTGAACTGCTGGAGCTGTTCCGGCAAGACCCGTCCCTCCTTGAGCTTGCGGCAAAGGCCCGGCGCGGTCGCCCTTCTGTGGCTCCAGCGCCGATCTTTGTCCGCAATCTGCGCATGTCGCTTGTCTCCGAGGCGACCCGGCGCCAGCGCCGCTATTTCCTCTTCCAGGCACCCGCTGTCCGGCTCGCCTGGGGAGCTGCCTTTGTCGGCGTAATTCTCGGGGCCGCCGGGCTTGCCAGCCTCTCCATCAACCTCCCCAAGGGCCAGCAGCTGCTGGTAGTCGCCTCGTCCAACGTCTCTGCCCAGCATAGCGTTGCCCTGAACGACACCATAACGGTCTCGTTCAACCAGCCGATGGATCATGCCAGTGTTGTCCAGGCACTCCATATACAACCTGCAACGGCCTACACCACCAGATGGAACGGCAACTCCCTGCTTATCCACCCGCTGCATGGGCTGGCCGCGGATACCCCGTACAAGGTGACGATAAGCGCGAGCACTGCCCGAACCGCAAGCGGCGCAATACCTGCCAGGAGCATGTACATCGCCTTTGGCACCCAGCCAAAGCCGCAGCCATCGCCTACCGTAACGGTCAACACCCCCACTGTTGTGCCGGTGCAGGTCGGAACCGCTCTCGGCGGTACCTCCATTCTTGCAACCGGAAGCGGCACCATAGTAGGTGCGGGAACCCTGCCGGCAGGCTCCACCGAACCAGCCTCCTCCACAGGAAGCGGCGGCTCTTCCCCCCTCACTGGTACGGCGTCCCCCGGTGTATCCCCAGCCTCAGGCGCGTCCCCATCTCCCTCCCAGGTCACAGGGTCAGAACCTGGGAATGGTGCGGGAGGAAGCAGTGGCGGTTCTGGAGGGACAGCCTCGCAACAGGGAGCTGCCCAGAACGGTGCCACCGAGCTGCTTTCCCCGGCAGGAAACCCTGTCACGGTCCTGGGCCCCCCTTCGGCGGGACTGGCCCTTTCCCCCGATGGCAGTACCGTAGCCGCAATTGGAACGGGCAGCGGAACAATCTTTACGATTACCGGAAGCAAGATGACAGCAACCCGGTTTGTAGCCGACACCTCATCCGCATTGTGCTGGGATGGAAACAGCCACCTGCTCTTTTCTCATGACGGGTCGCTTGTAACCGCCTCTCTCTCCTCTCTTGCCCAGACCACCGCACCCTTGCCAGCCGGCACCACGATAAGCGAATTTGCACCGGGCTGTGGCTACGCAGTCCTCACCGCTGCAGCTGTGCCCACATCAACCTTCCCAACAGGGACACCTCCGAGTGGCACAGCTGCCGCAACACCTGGGCCGACCCCACTCACCACCCAGCAGCCCCCCGCATCTTCTGCTCCCGCCAGCTCCAGCACGCCTGACAGTGCGCCAGAACTACTGGACATAGCTACCGGCGGAGTAACCCAGCTGACCGGACTTGCTGGACCCGTCACCTTTACCTCAGATGGAGCCACCATGGCCTGGCTAAACAGCGCTGGTTCTTCACCTGTGATTGAAATGGCCGCCGCAGGAAACACCGCTGCTACAACCATCCCGGTCCCGATTCCTGCTGGCCTCACCCCAACCTCTCTTGCGCTCTCTCCTTCGGGATCGCTGCTCGCAGTCGGGCTGGCT
>JAJZMA010000110.1 GCA_021850405.1 bacterium | reverse complement strand
TGTATCGGCAGAGAATTGGCCTGTGGCCCCGCCAGCCCAGCAGCCACACTTGCTTGAGATTAGGGTGAGGGATATGGTCGCATGACATTGTTAAGACACCGTACACTACGCTCATCACACCAGATGAGGTAGATTATCCAGATGTCTTGCGTTGAAGGGAGGGACTATGGGAATTTCTAGGCGGCCTTTGCTGCAGTCCGACAGGATTCGTATCCGCGAGATTGATGATACTGAAGACGCACTTGTTGCATCCTGGAGAAGTGATCCTCTGGTATACAGTGGCTTCATTGAGTTTGCCCCGGCAAGCGCACGTACTCAGCACGACTTTATGGCCAATGTCCGGGCCGGAGACGCGCGCAGCGTGTGGATGATTGAGGCAATCGAAGGCAGCCAGGCCATACCTGTTGGCAACGTGGGAATCATGGGGATTGACCGCCGGAACAGAAGATGTGAGTTTGGTCCAATATTTATCGGTGAGCACAGTTATCGGGGCAGGGGCCTTGCGCTTGAGGCTGAGAGGCTTGTCCTGGACTACTGCTTCCTGCATCTGGGGATGCATCGCGTCTATGCGTACGTGACTGAGCCCAATGCTGCAGTGGTGGCCTTCCACGAAAAGGCTGGATTCCGTCGGGAAACCGCTCTTCGGGAGCACATCTTCATGGATGGGCGCTTCTGGGACCTGATTGTGCTGTCGCTACTGGAAGACGAGCATGTGCCATTTTCTTAACTTAAAAGGTACTGCTGCCGCCGGCTGAATCAGTAATCGGTCACAGGGTGAGCGATGTGACTTCAGCCACTACGGTGTCGGCTTCTTCATCTGACATATCTGTGTAGAAGGGCAGGCGAAGCAGAGTGGCGCTCACTTCCTCTGCCAGCGGCCATGCACCGCGCCCGACCCTCTTACCCTGGGGCGATGAATGCAATGGCACGTAATGTGTAACGGCGAGAATGCCCATGGATACCAGATACTGGCGCGCAGCTTCCATCGTTGACGCAGACGGAAAGCGAAGATAGAACATATGGTATGGCTGCTCACAGTCTGGTGGAACGTAGGGAAGCTTGACATTCTGAGCTGTGGCCCAGCCTGTGAGGTCCCTTCGATAACGATCCCAAAGTGCCTTGCGCTTTGCCTGAATAACCTCGGCCTCTTCAAATTGGGCGAGCAGGGCGGCGGCAACATAATCGGCAGGAAGAAAGCTTGACCCGTGATCCACCCAGGTGTATTTGTCAACCTGACCCCGCCAGAACTGTGATCGATTGGTACCCTTTTCACGAATAATCTCTGCGCGGTCTACCAGCGAAGGGTCATTGATAATCAGCGCACCACCCTCTCCACAGGACAGATTTTTGGTTTCGTGGAAACTTAGCGTTGAGAGTACCCCGAATGAGCCAAGATTGCGGCCACGATAGCGACCAAAAAGGCCATGCGCATTATCTTCTACGAGCGCGATACCAGCATCCTGACAGAGCGCTGTGATGGTATCCATCTCGCACCCGACTCCAGCATAGTGAACTACCACCACAGCCTTCGTCTTTTGTGTGATCAAATTGGGAAGGTCGTTCTCGTTGATGTTTAGCGTGTCTCCCCGGACATCCGCAAAAACAATCGTAGCTCCAAACAATGCAAACGCCGCTGCCGTTGACGAGAAAGTGAACGAGGGCACGATTACTTCATCGCCTGGCTGTATCCGGGTGAGCAGCGCCGCCATCTCCAGGGCATCGGTACACGAGGTAGTGAGTAGCGCTGCCGGCGCACCCAGCCTGGTCGTCAGGTATGTGCCGCACCTCTTCGTGTAGGGGCCATCCCCGGATGTTCTGCCCGATAGCAGCGCCTGCGTTACGTAGGGGACGCTGCTTTTTGCGGTACTTGGGCGATTAAACGGTATGGTCACTCTTTGGGCTGTGGTCATTCTTTGCGACTCCATAAAACGTAGGTAGGCTTGTCCATTACGCGGAAGTGGATGCGAGATACGTATTCACCAGTGATTCCCTGGACGAACAGCTGGATTCCTGCGAATATAGCAATAATGGAGGCAAGGAACGTAAATCCTTCGACTGTATGTGGCGAGAAAATAAAGTGTCCAAGGGCATAGCAAAGCACTGCGATGCCAAATACCACTGCCGATAAGCCAAGAAAACTCGCAAACTGAAGTGGGCGCTCGCTGAAACTGCTGATCATGTCGATAGTGTGGCGGATCAATCTGCCGTAGCTATACTGGGACTTGCCCACCGCGCGCGGGTGGTGGTCCACGGCCACTGCGCCAAAACGCGTCGTTCCCCAGGTGAGCAGAATGTCGATGGAGACAAAAGACCCCTCATAGCTGGCAAATGCATCACGCAGTTCTGTGTGGAACGCGCGAAACGAACTGATCGTCTTTATTGCGCTGAATCCAAGAAGGTGCCGCACGACCATCTTTGTAATCAGGGTAGCCACCCCGCGCCCGGGCGCATACTGTCCTTTTCGGGGAGTTCCATACACGACCCTATACCCCCCCGTTAGTCCTTCCAGAAGGGCAGGGATCTCTTCGGGTGGATTCTGGAGGTCGTCGTCGAGTGTCACAATGACGTCGTAGCTGGCAGCGCGAATGCCAGCGAGAAGCGCATTATGCTGTCCATAGTTGCGCATAAGACGGAGCCCGCGAGTTCCGAATTGCTGCTCCAGCTGCAGAATGACGGACCAGCTTCCATCGGAGCTGCCATCATCCACTAGAATGACCTCGTGGGCTCTTGCGACCCTGTCGAGAACTGCGGTCAGGCGCATGACCAGCTCTGTCAGCGTGGCCTCACTGTTATAGACAGGCACCACCACAGACACAGTTGGCTCCCCCGCCGCTGAAGCACTTAGTGGAACGATAGATGCATCTATGGACATCGCCAAGCAAGTGTACGATATCGGACTACTTGTCAACACTTGAGGTGGACCCCATGCTTGATGGCCAGTCAAAGTTTCATCGGGAGGACATACTTGGAAGGAGAACACCAAGATGGTTCATGGTGCATCACGGTGTATCAGGGAAGCAATCACCCGGTGTGCCGCCTGCGTACCGAGTGAAGATATCTCTCTTACTTGCACCAATCGTGGCAATAGTGGGCAAGGTGGGGATGCCTGGACCCCTCTGGACTAGGGCTGTTGGAGCGTCAGATAGGGCCACTCCCTTTCGGCCTCACTGTCAGACATGCCTTGACACTTTCTGCCACGTAACGTACTGACCGCCTTATCCCTATCGATGAACTCTCTTCCGTATAGCGTGTGGGAATCGGCACCTCCGCTATCCGGAATCCCAGCCGGTGAGCAGCCACCATGAACTGTGTGTCAAACACAAAATCATCTGAAAAACTTTCAAAATCGACAGCTTCCAGAACGGCGCTGCTGTAGGCCCTCATGCCGCTGTGCATCTCGGTGAAGTGGGTGCCAAGTATCAGGTTTTCTACCCAGGTGGTGAGCCGGTTGCCCCAGTATCGGTACTGGGGCATTCCCCCCTTTCTCGGGTCACTGCCGTTGGCAAACCGCGAGCCAAAGGTCATGTCCGCCGTTCCATC
Source organism: bacterium (assembly GCA_021850405.1). Classification (GTDB taxonomy): domain Bacteria; phylum Chloroflexota; class Dormibacteria; order Aeolococcales; family Aeolococcaceae; genus JAJZMA01. The sequence continues at coordinate 1,895 of JAJZMA010000110.1, read as the reverse complement.
CTTTATCGCTGCTGTGAGGGCAGGTACTGCCGTTGGATCGTACTGGTAGTCCGGATGCACCATGGCCACAACCGTGGCACCGAGTTTTAGCGCCTCACGGTAGCAGGTCTTCTGGTTAGCCCCATATCCGCCGTTCTGTTCGTGGACCCGTACATCAAGTCCCATCTCCCTGGCGACTGCAACAGTGTGATCTGCCGAGGCGTCGTCCACGACGAGAATATGCTCGAATGAGCCTGCGGGAATGGCCTCGACGGTTTTCTGGATGGTTCCTTCGGCGTTGTAGGCGGGCATCACCACCACGGTGAAATCTTCCCTGCGCAGTACCCTCTGCGGTTGCTTTGGGGGATCTGTCACGGTAATTCCCACTTTTTCTGCTCCTCTGCTCTGTGGCTGGGTAGAGCTGAAGGCGATGTTCTTGCTGCTACGAACCTGGCCAGAGGCGATCATACTCCAGATTGCCATCCATCGTGGTTTGTTGTTGGCCCCCTGCGAGCATGCCCTGGGTCTGAGGGCTGGTTCATCCATGGGGCCCAGCAGGCGCATTCGGTACCCCTCTCCAGTTGCCCCTGACGGACGCACGCTCGATCTGGGCCGGGGTCCGGATACCACCGTCTTTTGCCCCTAATCGCCCTTGAGCACCTGACATGCATGGCAATCCAAACAGGGAGCATCACAGGAGAGCAGGGGTATGTTGGACAATGGAGCCTGGGAGCCCACTATCTTGAAGCACTCCTGTTTTTTGGGTCCCGCGGGGTTTTATGGATAGTTGTCCTGTCGGCGTAACAGGGCGCACAGGCACTGGACTATGAGGAGTTGTTGTGTTGAAGACCATGGCTGCTGACGTAAAGGATCTGACCCTTGCTCCAGATGGGGAGCGCCGTATTGCCTGGGCAGCCAGGGAGATGCCAGTGCTCTCCCTTATCCGCGCCCGCTTTGAACGGAAAAAGCCGCTTGCCGGCATCCGGATTGGTGGCTGCCTGCACGTAACCTCCGAGACCGCCAACCTCATGATCACGCTTGCTGCCGGCGGGGCAGAGGTGGCGCTCTGCGCCAGCAATCCACTCTCCACCCAGGATCCTGTGGCAGCAGCACTTGTGCAGGAACACGGCATCTCCACCTTTGCAGTGCGAGGGGAGGAGCAGGAGCAGTACCAGGGTCATATCCGCTCGGTTCTGGACTCCAGGCCCATGATCACCATGGATGACGGTGCCGACCTGGTCACAGAACTGCACCAGGGAGAGGGACACTTCATAGAGGACGTGATCGGAGGCACTGAAGAGACTACTACCGGTGTAATCCGTATGCGCTCCATGCACAGGGCTTCAGTCCTGCGCTACCCGGTCATAGCGGTCAATGAGGCCCTTACCAAGCATATGTTCGATAACCGGTACGGCACCGGGCAGAGCACCCTGGACGGGATCATCCGTGCGACCAACGTCCTCCTTGCAGGCAAGACCTTTGTAGTGTGCGGCTATGGCTGGTGTGGAAGGGGCCTTGCCTCCCGTGCGGATGGTATGGGCGCCCATGTGATCGTCACCGAGGTGGATCCACTGCGGGCCCTGGAGGCAACCATGGACGGCTATCAGGTGATGACCCTGGATGAGGCAGCCCCAAAGGCAGATATAGTGGTCACCCTCACCGGAGACATCAACGTTGTGGACAGGCAGCACATCAGCAAGTTCAAGGATGGAGTGATTCTCGCCAATAGCGGACACTTTAATGACGAGATCAACCTCAATGCTGTCAAGGCTGACAGTATTTCTGTCTCCACACCGCGGCCCAACGTGGAGAGCTGGCAGATGAAGGACGGTCGAGTACTGCATGTCCTGGCAGAGGGCAGGCTTGTGAACCTGTCTGCAGCAGAGGGGCATCCTGCTGCCGTCATGGACATGTCA
>JAJZMA010000006.1:4258-5444 GCA_021850405.1 bacterium | reverse complement strand
TTCCTGAGGTGTAGTAGATATCTACCGTAATACCCGGGGCGGCACCAACCCCGGTAGCGGTGAGTGAGATATCCACCGTCTCACTGACCTTGGAGATGTCCTGGGGCACCAGGATGTCTGAGCGCTGCAGGTTTACCGTGGCATACGAGTTCACCGGGTCGCCGGCCACGACAAAATTCTCTGAAGCCCCGTGAATCGTCACGAGCGTCACATCAGCTGCGGTTATCTGCTGACCAGCGGTGACTGGCTGTGCCATCACCCACACTGAGGCTGACGCCCGGCTGGCCTGGAAGGCAAATACCAGGATCGCCACGATTATGCCAAGTGCCAGTACCGAAAAGAGTCCGGCTGCCATATACCTGGGATTCATCCACTACTCCTGCTCATTCCCGATTGAGGCCTGTCGCCTACACCCAACCTTGCAAGCATGGACGCCTGTTCCCTCCTTATATCTACTCGTCAGGGGAAGCCAGCGCCGTCGATCACAAGGGGCAAGGGGCCATTCCCCAAGAATTCTAACGGTTGTCCCCTGCTCCATCGCCCCAAACACGCTACTTCTCCACAAAAGCAGGCTTGGCAGCCCGCACCCACACGGACACCAACCCGCTTCTCCAGATTAGTTCACCAAGCCCACGGGTGCTCCCGGTGTTTCTGTTTCGTGACGCATCGGTACCAAACTGGAAAATCCTGGAAACCCAGAAGGGTCGGCTACCCGTGCACCAATCAGGGACTGGTGGCCTGTTGCCGGCGAGGCTATGCGCCTCCGCCGGGAGTGAACTGGTTGGGTGGCTGACCTATCGGAGGAACCACGGCCCGGGTGAAGGTAAAGGTTCCTGAAAGCGGCGAAAACAGGGGGATGTCGGCCCCAAATCCAGGGCAGTTCACCGGCCCGCTGACCCCGCCGTCTTCGCTCCAGGTAAATGAGGTGACGCTAAGCTGCTCCACGTCCGCCCCCGTCGCGGTCACACTCACACTGTTGCCAGGCACACTTTCCAAAAAGGGCTTGTTGGGAGCACCGCGACTGAACTGGGTTGCGCCACCAAGTGAGGCGTCCACACAGGCCAGAAGGGGCCTCTGGTTGCGGATGGCGTCGAGAGGATTGTTGGGAGACTCGGTAAAAGGTACCCATACCCCGGCAGGGGGCGGCCCCTGGATGGGAGAGAGCAGGTGAATATACTGTGGGCCA
>JAJZMA010000006.1:0-4248 GCA_021850405.1 bacterium | reverse complement strand
GGGCCAGAGAGAAACAGCTGTGAGTTGGTGACAATACACTGTCCGGACACTGGCGTGGCACCTCCAGAAAGGGTAATGGTGCCAGAGATATTGGAGGCACCATCGTCAACTGCGGTAAAGGTTTCAGCGCCAAGCGCACTCTGCCCGGTGAAAGTGACCCGATAGCCGGGCCATTTCAGTACCTGCCCAACAAAGTAGTTCCACTGGATAGTACGGGGGAAGCCACCTGATGGAACAGGGATCCTGCCGGAAGGGGTTGAGCCTTTTGTGGGAGCTGGGTGAGTACCCGGCGAGGAACCACACGAGGCAAGCACCAGCACCAGAGTGGCGCAGGCACCAGCGACTGCCATGCGCCTCACGGCGACGCAAATCCAAGAGCAGGCCCTGCATGGTAGCCAACAGGGTTCTTGGGGTTATAGAACCCTGAGAGACCCGGTGGCAGCTCATTTACTGCGTAATAGGAGGTGCCGTTCAGAAGATAGTTTCCGTCCACGGTCTCGATCCAGCCCGACGAATTTACAGCCACCACAATGCTGGCATGGGATGCGCCGCCGTTCACAAGTGGCCCCCATACCACTACGTCTCCCACAGCCGGGACCTGAGTCCAGGTGGAGTGGGTCTGGGCCCATGCCTCGAACTGGATGGCGCCTGGCAGGTCTACAATTCCTGGAACCCCGGCATCGTGCCACACGAGTGAGGCAAAATCACCGCACCACTCGCCATTGTCGGCCGAACAGTTGCTCCACGTGCAAAGCCCAGGCACCTGTTTGCTTATCGGAGTGGGAAACTGGGTGTCTCCCTGAAACGTCTTGGCAAGCGCTGCAATCTGTCCACCGAGTCCTCCTCCGGCTGCAGCAATCTGCACTACCTGCTGGATTATGGATACATGGGAGCTTATGACCGCAGCGGTAAGGTCAGGGGCCCCATACGCTGTATAAAAATCCTGGAGCTGTGTGGTAGTTGGGGTCCCCGGGGATGCTGGCGCCAGATCCTGGTTTACTATGGAAATCTCCTGGGGAGCAAGGGCAGCATTATTGGCGTTGGTGATGCCCGCAGCGGCCCACTTGGTGGTCGCCATAAGGATTACACCTGACTCATCCGCAGGAAGTGCTCCCCCCTCAACCGCATTGACTGCCTGGGTAGCCTGCGGGATAAAGGCCTCATATGCTCCATTGCTGATGCTCTGCCACTGGAACGGCAACTCATAGGCGATGGCTTGCTGGCTGGCGTTGGGGTTGCCCTTGGTGGCGAGAATAAAGGCGTACTGGGCATTGACATCAGGCATGGTTGCCATGTCGGTCAGGTTGGAATCTGGGTGCTGCCCATCCATTCCTGATGGGCTTGCGGCTTCGGTCGTGTAGTACTTCCCAATCTGCCACATTCCACAGTAGCCGGAGGTGTTGCAGCGAGGTGCGATGGGGCCTGGATTGGCGCCAAAATCCGACTCCGAGCCAGCCGCAGCCGTGATTGTAATCAGGTTCTGACCAGTAAAGCCAGCCTTCATGGCGGCTGCAGCGGCCACATCGGCTCCGGTGGAGCCTGCAGTCTGAAGACCAGTATTCCAGCTGGTTCCCCACTGACTGTCTACCCAGGCCATAGCCAGAAGCGTCAGCACGCGGGCGTTGGGCTTCTTGCAGGTGGTTGAATTAAACGGTGCGCCGGTGACCACAACGTTGGCGGCATTGATGATAGCCAGGTAGTTTGCTGGACCGTTAGAGACAGTAGAACATATATCAGGCATTGGGGTAACCGTAGAGGATGCCTGCTGCTGCTGCGCAATGGCAATTCCTGCAGTACCCGTCAGCGCAATCAGAAATGCCCCAGCTACCAATACCATGACTGCAATGAACCCAACAACAACCACTATCGGGGACCCAACTCCCCCGGCCACGACCGCACCTGTCTTGAGGGCCTTGGCTGCCTTGAGGGCGGTCTTGGCAGTCTTTGCCGCGTTGGCAGCACTGCGCGCAGCATCCCCAGGTCCAGACAAGCCATCATTTGCCATCTCGCCCTCCCTCAGGCAGCATCGCCTGAGACAGCAGCCCTGTACTGGGCCACGGCCGCACTGGTATCTGACAGAGACATGAGTGCTGCACCAGGAACTACATAGACCACACTGCGCTCGCCTCCAGATAGCAAGATACCTCTCCCCTGTTGCATGGGGCTAATAGCCGCAATCTCCTCTGGCCTAAGTTTGAACACCTCTGCAACCTTCTCCACAGCAGCTTCCTCCGCTCCCAGCAGGAGTTTGGTGGCTGCAGTAGCAGCAAGTGTACGCCCTAGGTCGGTTTCTACAAAGTCGTCAACCCGCTGGGAGCACATCCAGACCCCTGCCCCATACTTGCGGGCCTGACGAACCAGCTGGCCAAGCACTTCACCAGCATCCGGGTCAGAGGTAACCCTATGTGCCTCATCCACAACAACAATCATCCTCCCTTCCTTCCTGTCCAGGGCACCCAGGATGCTAGTAAGCACAACCGCCAGAGCCGGTGTGAGATCGGCACCATATGAAAGGGCAAACACTTTCAGGCCGATCCCCACAGGGCGCTGACCCACGGCAAAAGTCGAGGGACGATCAAATACCTTCGCCCTGTGCCCCTGCGTATACCGCCTGAGACGTGCGGTTATTATTCTGCAACGGTCTGCCTCCTTCTCGGTCAGCACCCTGGCCCGGGAATGTGTGTCGACAAACTCAATGAGATCATGCAGGACCGGCTCAGACGCGTGCCCGCTTGTAGGCCACGTCCGGAAAAACTCAGCCAGCTCAGAGTGAAGCCACCCCTGGTCTTCATCAGGGAGACGGCGAATGGGTCTGCCATCCTTTAGGCCCCTCTCATCCCCGCCCATTACAGAGAGGATCGGCATAATCATACTTGCTGCTGTATCGGGAGGGACGCCCAGGCCAGCAGCGAGCGGATTCAACGCATCTTCGCCCAATTCCACATAGTGGCCACCCAAGGCTATCATGACCTGCCTGTACTCTGAATCGGGATCGATAACCACTGCTGACACGCCTTCCATCACATGGCGTGTCAGCAGTGTTTTGGTGGCCACACTCTTTCCAGCTCCCGAACTGCCCAGAATTACCATGTTATGGTTAGCGCGGGTCCAGACAGAAAAGTAAACTGGAGCACCGGTTTGCGCACTCACGCCAACAAGAGGCATCCGGTTATCCGAGAATGGTGTACCCAGGGCAGGAACCAGGGCTGCTGCCACACCGTCTGAGGTCATGAGCACGCTGCGCCCCAGGGGTGCGCATCCTGGGCTTACAGCCAGCGCAGGGAGAAAACCGGGCAAAGTTGCCAGCTCAACATCAAATCCATGTCCATTCATTAGCCCAACAAAACGTTCAGTAGCATCTGCCAGCTTCTGGGTTTCGGGGTGCGTAAGAGCAAAGGTAAGGGCAATCCTGCAAGGCTTTATGTTGCGTTGTGCCATGTTCGCGAGGACATCCTGCATGTCAGCAAGGGCCACCTGCGTATCAATATCGTCATTGCCCTGTCGTGCGGCGTACTTGTACATGGCAGACTGGCGGTTAAGCTGCTTTCTTGCAACGTTCAGTGCCACCGGGCAAAAGTGCAGGCTCGCAATGCCACGTGTTCTGGAACGCATCAGCGCCTCAACTATTACGCCGACTTCGATCCGAGGCGGAAGTTTTGTCACCGTAACTACATTTGCAAACTGATCCCCGATCCGCAACAGTTCACCCCCAGTGGCAGCACTAGTGGCCCCAAGGACTGTGTTGGTTGCCAGGAGAGCAAGCTCCTCTGCATCGGGTTTTGAAATGGCGAGACCAAATCCTGAGGCTATCCGCTCGGCAGAGCGCATTATCCGGTCCGCATCTGCCTCCGAGGCCTCTACCATGGAATTTGCGGTCATGATGTTGCTGAGATATGGTAGGCCATCTGGTCCTGCAAGGCCAGGGGAAAAGATTACGTAGTGTTGCAGACCAAGGCTCTGCTCGGCAACCTGACCCGCCAGTGTACGCTCCATATTCTTCAATGGAGTGGAGGGCCACGCCGCTACCCGATTATCAAAAGCAACTTCTGCCTTTGCACTGTCGTAGTGGGTCACTACAGTGAGAAGCTGAGCAGGACAATCAACTCCAAAGAGCCAGTCCACGACAGAGTTGCACCAGTTGGCATAGCCGTCACTATTCATCGCTACAGCCGGGCCCTCAATCCGCAAGACCGCCCTAAAGCCTCCCGGCTGCAACTCAACAATGCCTGGGAGATCCGAAACCACAAA
>JAJZMA010000159.1 GCA_021850405.1 bacterium | reverse complement strand
CTGACTCCTGATCCTGGGCGGCGCACGTTCATATTCAGATGGCCCCTCGGTCTGGAGCGGCGCGTACAGTGGCCATTGCCGTATTTTCTGGTCAGGGTGGTTACCGAAGCTTGCCTGCCTGCGATCGATCGGCAGAGACGCTGCTGCCTGTCCTGATGCCCGGTGAGCCGGAGTGCTACGCTCAGGCTACTAGGAAGGAATCAGTCAGCGGGAGAGAACCATGTCAGTTTCAACCCAGGAAGGTAGCTTGCAGACCGCTTCGAAAGAATATCCGGGAGGGCACCGCTGGGTATGGCGGTTTGAGGATGGCAGTGCCGACATGAGGGCGTTGCTTGGGGGCAAGGGGGCCGGGGTTGCCGAGATGACCAGAGCCGGCCTCCCGGTGCCACCAGGATTCACCATCACTACCGAGGCATGCAATGCATTCTACGCAGGTGGAGAGCACTTCCCGGACGGGATGTGGGAGCAGGTTCGTACTGCTTTGTCTGAGCTGGAGCAAAAGACGGGGAAGGGTTTTGGTAACCCGAAGAACCCACTTCTGGTAAGTGTGCGCAGTGGGGCAAAATTCTCCATGCCAGGCATGATGGATACCGTCCTCAACCTGGGCCTCAATGAACTCACCGTTGAAGGCCTGGCAGAGCTGACCGGGGACCGCAGGTTTGCGCTTGATTCCTACAGGCGATTTATCCAGCTTTTTGCCAAGATCGTGCTTTTTGTGGACGGGGCCGAGTTTGAGGATGCGATTGAACAGGAAAAGCACAATACTGGCGCTGCCTCCGACGCAGATCTTGCACCAGATGCGCTGGAGCGGCTGATAGCCAGGTATATGGAAATTGTTTCAGCCAAGGGCAACGCCCCTTTTCCGCAGGATCCACTGGAACAGCTCGCCGCTGCCATAGGGGCGGTGTTTTCCTCCTGGAACAATAAACGGGCTGTTGACTACCGCAACTACAACCACATCCCACATGATCTCGGTACTGCAGTTAACGTGCAGGCGATGGTCTTTGGAAACATGGGTTCCGACTCGGGTACCGGGGTTGCCTTCACCAGGGACCCGGCAACAGGAGAGAAAAAGCTTTTTGGCGAGTATCTGCTGAACGCCCAGGGAGAAGACGTTGTTGCAGGAATCCGGACCCCCCAGCCGATAGCGCTGCTGGAGAAGGAGTTGCCGGAAGTTTACCAGCAGTTTGCTGACATCGCCGCGAGACTCGAGGCGCACTATCGCGATGTCCAGGACATGGAGTTTACGATTGAACGCGGCAAGCTCTATATGCTGCAGACAAGGAGCGGCAAGCGGACAGCGCAGGCTGCGGTGGTCATTGCAGTTGATATGGCCAACTCCGGCCTCATTACAAAAGAAGAGGCGGTTCTGGCGGTCGAGCCTGAACAGGTGGACCAGCTTCTCCACCGGCGGATAGACCCCGCGGCGAAAGTCGACATTATGGCAACTGGGCTTGCTGCGTCTCCTGGGGCCGCATATGGCAAGGCAGTATTTGATGCAGACCGCGCCGAGGCGCAGGCAGCGGCTGGAGAAAAGGTGATACTCGTGCGGGTGGAAACCAACCCGGATGACGTGCACGGCATGATCGCTGCGCAAGGGGTGCTTACTGCACGCGGAGGGCGCACCTCACATGCTGCTGTAGTAGCCCGGGGGATGGGAAAGCCATGCGTGGCTGGAGCCGAGTCAGTTCATGTAGATCTGGAAGGAAGGCGGTTTGAGGCAGGTGGCCGCGTAATCCGGGAAGGAGAGGAATTTACGATTGATGGGAGCACCGGACATGTAATCGCCGGTCAGGTACCTATGATCGAGCCGGAGATGGGAGCAGAGCTCGAGACGTTGCTCTCCTGGGCAGACGGGATAAAGGGTCTTTCTGTCTGGGCCAATGGGGATTATCCCAGGGACGCGGAGCTTGCCCTTCGCTTTGGCGCCAGGGGAATAGGGCTATGTAGAACCGAGCATATGTTCATGGAACAGGATCGGCTGCCAGTGGTGCAGCGGATGATTCTTGCAGAGAGCGAAGGCGAGCGGCGCAAGGAGCTCGCGCAGCTGCTGCCGTTTCAGCGTGCGGATTTCCTTGGCATACTGAGCGCGATGGATGGCCTGCCAGTCGTGATCCGGCTGATAGACCCTCCACTGCATGAGTTTTTGCCTTCCCTGGAAGAGCTGCTCACCGAGGTAGCCACTGCAAGGGCAAAGGGGGTGCCGGAGCAGGACTATGCCGACAGGACCGAAATGCTCGCGGCAGTTCGCAGGCTGCATGAGCAGAACCCCATGCTGGGGCTGCGGGGCTGCCGTCTTGGGCTTATGTTTCCAGAGATTGTCGAGATGCAGGTACAGGCGATCTTTGAGGCTGCTGCCGAGCTGAAGAAGAAGGGCAAGGATCCGCGCCCTGAGGTGATGATTCCGCTTGTGGGGCATGTCGAGGAGTTTCGTCGCAGCCGTAGCATTGTAGAGAAGGTAGCCACTGGCATTCTGGAGAAGGCAGGTGTAGAGGTTGAATACAAGATAGGCACCATGATTGAGCTGCCCCGTGCAGCGCTTACCGCTGCAGAGATTGCAAAGGAAGCGGAGTTCTTCTCGTTTGGCACCAACGACCTGACCCAGACTACATTCGGCTATTCCAGGGATGATGCCGAGGGAAAGTTCCTGCTCCGTTATGTTAGTGAGGGAATCCTTCCGGACAACCCGTTTGAAACACTGGACCAGGAGGGTGTTGGGCAACTTATGCGGCTTGCAGTTGAGGGTGGGCGGCAGGCACGACCAGGCATCACCCTTGGCATCTGCGGGGAACATGGTGGTGATCCACGCTCGATTGCATTCTGTGAGCAGCTGGGGCTGACCTACGTTTCATGTTCGCCCTACAGGGTTCCGGTAGCACGCCTTGCGGCAGCACAGGCGCGACTCAAGCATGTAGAGCGCGACCGTTGAAGGAGTTGGTCATGGAGTACAAACATGGGGCCAGAGCGGGCGGAGCCTGCCCGCGGGATGCTGTGGCCAATGCAGCTGACCGGACAGCCGGGCGGCGCGAGGGCCTCTTTCCTGGCGCCCCTGTAGCCCAGTGCATGGGAGAGTCCAGTGGCTGAGGAGGGGCTGATGGTAAGACTGCGGAAGGTCGCAACCCGTCCGGGGCGCCCAGCCAGCCTTGAGGATGGGTATACCCTGGAGGGCCAGCAGGTAGAGGAACCTGTTCCTGGTATCCCGTATGCCATACGGCCAGGAGCCAGGGACAAGGGTGCAGTGGACATCTTTGTTACCACCAGTGTCAGGGCTGTGATCCGGGAGGCTGGGCAGCCAGTGGTGCTGCTTACTGACAACTCTGAGTACAGGATTGAGGAAATCAGGTGAGGAGATGTGGACTTTTCCGGAGCAGCCCGAGCACTGGCCCAGCACATGGACCAGGGTGTTTTAGTCAAAATATGGATAAACCCCCATTCCTGCCGGGGTTCCCGTAATCTATCAGCCCATGAGTGTATTTTCTACTACGACCCCCACCACTGCGTTCCCTTCCCGATTTGCGACACACGATGAGATGCCGCTGGAGGATGTAGCCGCCAGGCTCGGCCTTCCAGTAGAGATGCTCCTGCGCCGTGTGGAGGCGGGAGATCTGCCTGCCCGACGGGTGGTAGACATCACTGGTAGCCATTATTTCCTCCGTCCAGAGTATCTTGGCACGGTAGCGGAGGCTTTCCCGGCAGACCCTCCCGTAGCTGAGCTGAAGGGCGTATCGGAGGCTTCAGCCGCTTCTATCCTTGAGCAGGACGAGATTGAGATGAGTGAGCGCGAGACCCAGGTTGGTCTGGCAGAGCTGCTCCTTGGCTCCAGTGGCCGCCCGCAGCAGGTCGATCCGAGGGAGCTGATTGCTAGCCTTCTGGATCGCTGGGAGCGCACGCTGGAGCAGCGTATCTACATCGAACAGCGTCAGCGGTTTGAGCGGGAACTGAACGACCGCCATGCAGAGTTGCGCCTCCTTGAGCGGGAGCTGCAGATGACCAGGGCCCAGCACGCTGCCGCAGAGGCGGACAAGGACCGGATTATCGCTGAGCGTGAACATGCGCTGGCAGAGAGGGAGCACGAGCTGAGTGTGCTGCGTGCATCTAGGAAGGGCTGGAGGCTCTTCCGGCACTAGGAACTGGGCACTCGCGCATGGCAGATGATGCCGTCGCGGCGGTCAAGGCGCGTCTGGACATTGTCGATGTTCTGTCGGGCTATGTCCGCCTTACCCGCAGTGGTAGAGAGTACAAGGCGCTCTGTCCGTTCCATAGTGAGAGCACCCCGTCCCTGACAGTTTCCCAGGAGCGTCAGGTCTGGTACTGCTTTGGTTGCCAGGAAGGGGGGGATATGTTCCGCTTTGTGGAACGGATTGAGCAGATAGGCTTTGGCCAGGCGCTGGAGCTGCTGGCTGAGCGCGCTGGTGTTGAGATCGAGCGTACGCCAGGGACCAGAAAGGGAGAAAAGACCAGGCTGCGGGAGCTGTGTGGGCGCGCCTCTGCCTACTTTGAGCACGTCCTGTGGTCAACCCCCGCTGGGCAGCGCGGGCGGGAGCTGCTGGAGGAGCGCGAAGTGCCAACCGAGCTTGCGCACAGCTTTGGGCTCGGCTTTGCTCCAGCGGGGGGAGCTGGCCATGATGCCCTCTCCCGCTACCTGCTGGAGAAGGCGAGAGCCGTCCCATCTGATGTGATTGCGTCAGGGCTGGCGTACGGGAGGGGGAGCCACCTTGCCGACCGGTTTGTCGACCGGCTTATCTTTCCAGTCCGGAACGAGCGTGGAGACGTTATAGCCTTTGCGGGGAGGGCGCTTGGTGCAGCAGTTCCAAAGTACCTGAACTCTCCTGAAACACCGCTCTATCACAAAAGCTTTGTGCTGTTTGGGCTGGATATGGCACGAAAGGCTATCGCAGAATCCAGGTCTGCAGTAATTGTCGAGGGCTACTTTGATGTGCTGGCATGTCATGCGGCAGGGATTGTCAATGCTGTGGCGTGCAGCGGAACAGCAGTGACCAGCGAGCATCTTGCCTCATTGCGGCGGATTGCTGATTCAGTGACACTGCTCCTCGACAGCGACAGCGCGGGCCGCGCCGCAGCCTCCCGGGTTGTACTGCAGCTGGCGTCCCAGGAGGTTCCGATGCGGATTGCCCAGCTGCCAGATGGGTTTAAGGATCCGGATGAGTTGCGCAGGGCCGATCCTGCCAGGCTGGCGGCTGTCGTAGCCGGGGCCCGGCCAGAGTGGGAGGTGCTGCTGGAGTGGGAGATTGGTCAGGTTGGTGCCGATGTACAGGCAAGGAGAGAGGCAGGACAGAAGGCAGCAAAACTGCTGGCACGCATTCCATCTGGCACTACCAGGGAGCTGTATGTCCAGCAGGCTGCAGCGCTGCTGCACGTAGGTGAGGCATCACTCCTTGCTGACATAGGTCGACAGCAGGGAAAGTTGCGGGCGGAGCACACCTCGGTGGTGCGGGTAG
>JAJZMA010000189.1 GCA_021850405.1 bacterium | reverse complement strand
GACTGCCACGTAACTGCATTCTCTCAGTCCGCTCTCAAAACCCCCTTTGTCAACCAGCCTTCTAGCCTCTACTGCGCTGCTGTGCTACGGGAGGCGAACCAATAATACTGGTGCTACTCCTTTTGCCAGTTCCTTACCAGGCGTATGCTTCAGGAGCGGTTCCTGCTGGTGGAAAGATTTCCTCCAGCTGTGCAAGCTGGGAGTCCTCCAGCGTCAGTGACAGCGCGGTCAATGCATCTTTCAGCTGAGGCAGTGTCCTTGGGCCAACAATAGGTGCGGTCACCCAGGGCTTGGCAAGCAACCAGGCGAGAGCAACCCGCCCTGGCGGCTCCCCAAATGCCTGGCACAGCTGTTCATACCGGTCAAGCTCAGCCTTGTGCTTTGCCAGAAGCTCCTGTGCCGAAGGAGAGCTTCTCCGTGCATCCGCTCCGGGAGCCTGTGTTCCGCCGAGCAGTCCACCAGCCAGTGGACTCCAGGGAATAAGTCCCAGTCCGTACTCCATCAGGGCTGGAATCAGCTCCAGCTCGTTGCGTCGCTCCAGCAGGTTGTAAAGTGCCTGTTCCGAAACCAGCCCCAGCATGTGTCTCTGCCGCGCGGTCTCCTGGGCCTGGGCAACGTTCCAGCCAGCAAAGTTGCTGGAGCCTACATAAATCACTTTGCCTTGCTGGTGCAGTACGTCAAATGCCTCCCAGATCTCTTCCCAGGGCGTTTGCCTGTCGATATGGTGCATCTGGTACAGATCGATGTGGTCGGTATTAAGGCGCGCCAGAGACTGGTCACACGCGCTGCGGATGGCAAGTGCGGAGAGCCGCCCGTGGTTGGGCCATCCGTCCACATCACCATACACCTTGGTTGCAAGAACAACCTTGTCCCGCCTTGAGGGATCCTCTGCAAGCCATCGTCCTATGATGGACTCGGTTGTTCCAAAGCCATTGGCTCTGCCGTAGACGTTGGCAGTGTCAAAAAAGTTGATTCCCTCCTCAAGGGCACTGTTCATGATCTCCCGGGAATCAGCTTCTGTTGTCCTGGTTCCAAAGTTCATGGTTCCAAGGCAGAGCCGGCTAACTCTGAGCCCGCTGCGGCCTAATTGCGTGTAATGCATGGTCTTTTTCTCCTTTCCTGGTAGATGCGTCCCTGTCCTGAGCGCATGGGGCGACACTTGGTCTGTCTTGTGATGGAGTTAATTTCTGAACCGCACGCTGGTTGTCATGGGGATCGCCAGCCTGTATTGCACGGAAGAATCGGACCTGTCCTTCATGCCGGGGTCCCTGCTGTGGTGGTACTGCCAGCGCCCGGGCTGTTTGCCTGCAGGCTGAACTTTTCCAGTGCAGCCTTTTCCAGTGCATCGAGCTGCCGCTTTACCTGTTTTTCATAGTCGAATGCAACCATTACCAGCTGTACTGTGGCTACATGTATTTCATTGTGGTGCAGTGTGTGGCGGATGGAGAATGAGCTGCTCCCTATTGCCGCTACAGCAGTTGTAATGCGTACTTTCCACTCTGGCGGCATGACGGCGTGCAGAAAGTCAATCTCTGCATGCGCCATGATAAATGCCACCGCTCCGATACCAGTGCCTTTGAATACAGGCAGACTGATCCAGTCACGGCGCGCATCCTCAGTTAGTGTCAGGAATCTGGCGTTATTGACGTGACGCATTGCATCAAGGTCAGAGAAGCGCAGCGCCACCTCTGAGCTAAAGCCCGTAAAGGTTTCCATTGAAGTATCTTACCAAGGTAGGCATTTTTCATAACTGGCGCAATTGGAGGAGATTGGGATGGGGCAGGGTGAGCGTAGCCCCAGCAGTGGCGTTGAGGTGACTGTCACCGGCAAGGAGCAGCTGGAATGCTGGCTTGCTGGTTCCAGGCCCCCGGTGGAGGAGGTTCGCCCTGGGCTGTGGTCTGTCCCCGTGCCGATCCCGGACAATCCGTTGCGTTACGTGCTTTCCTACTTCCTGGAGTCTGACCGTGGTATCGCGGTTGTGGACCCAGGCTGGAATACACCGGCGTCATGGGATGCGCTCCTGGCAGGGTTTGACGCATGTGGTGCCTCTGTCAGTGATACCAGTGCAATAATCGTCACCCATATCCATCCCGACCACTATGGTCTGGCAGGTCGCCTGCGGCAGGCCTCAGGTGCGCCGGTGGCGCTTCATCCGGCCGACGCAGCCCAGATTCCCGCACGGTACGGGGAGCGCCAGGGGGAGATTCTTGTCGACATGAATGCACTGCTTGTCAGGGCTGGTGTCCCGAGCGGGCAGGTAGCTCCACTCACCGAGAGCTCGCTGGGTATCAGGGAGTTTGTCGAGCTGGTGGAGCCAGATATTCTGCTGGGCGACGGGGACATGGCTCCTGCTGGCAAGGGCTGGCAACTGAGGGCGATCTGGACACCGGGCCATTCCCCGGGGCATCTGTCGTTTTACGAAGAGCGGCTAAACGTGCTTCTATCCGGTGACCATGTACTGCCGCGGATCACCCCCAACGTCTCGCTCCACGTGGAGAGCGGAGAGAATCCACTGGCTGATTACCTGGCCTCGCTGGACAAGGTTGAACAGCTTGTGGTCAACGAGGTCCTGCCTGCCCATGAGTGGCGCTTTAGCCCGCTGTCGGCGCGGGTATCAGAGCTGCGGCAACACCATGAGAGCAGACTGGCAGAGCTCCTGGCAGTGCTGCGGGCGAAGCCACTCACGGTCTGGGAAGTGACCCAGGCGCTGACCTGGGCGCTTCCTTTTTCAGCGTTTTCAGACTTTATGAAGCGGGCAGCCGTAGGAGAATCGCTCGCCCATCTTGTGTTTCTTGAAAAACAGGGACGGGTGCAGCGACAGTCAGCGATTCCAGAGGTCTGGTCGTTGCCCTAGGGTCAGGCTGCTCTATCCATTGGGAACAGTTGTTGCCGCAGAAGCTGTTTTATGGAGCTCATCCGGGTGCGGGCCGGTCCCATCCAGTCCTCGCTCCTGGCGATCCATTTCCTCCGCCAGCACCTTCCTGTCCATGCTCCCCTGCGCCACCAGGGAATGCAGCACGCTAAGCACGATGCTCCCCGTGTCGGTACCAAAATAGTGCCGGAGCGCCTCCCTGGTGTCACTTCGGCCATACCCATCTGTGCCCAGAGGGTAGAAAGGACGCTGGATAAAGCGGGCGATCTGGTCCGGGACTGCTTTCATGTAGTCGGTAACGGCTGTCACTGGTCCGTCGTATCCCGAGAGCGCCATGGTCAGCCTGTTTTCTCTCCCATCCTCCTCCGGGTGGGTCCGGTTCCATTCCTCCGCAGCCAGCGCATCCCGGCGCAACTCCAGATAGCTTGTGACGCTCCAGACATTGGCGGCAACCTTCCATCTGCTTTGCAGCTGCTCCTGCGCCGCAAGTGCTGATAGCATCGTCGGGCCGCTGGCAAAGATCTGGGCATGGGGCCCGGTCGCTTCTGCTCTCCTGTACAGATAGATTCCGGACGTAATTTCATCTGCTGTGAGCCCGTCTGGCATAGGTGGCATGTGATAGTTCTCGTTGTAGATGGTGATGTAATAGAAAACATCCTCATCGTCTTTGTACATGCGCCTTATCCCGTCCTGGAGTATGGTTGCCAGCTCGTATGCAAACGCAGGGTCGTAGGTGCGGATATTGGGCAGTACCGAGAACAGCAGGTGGCTGTGTCCATCCTGATGCTGCAAGCCCTCTCCGTTGAGGGTGGTTCTTCCGGCCGTCCCGCCGAGCATAAATCCACGTGCCCGGGCATCACCGGCGGCCCAGACCAGGTCGCCAACCCTCTGATAGCCAAACATCGAGTAGTAGATGTAGAACGGTATTACAGCTGTGCGATGCGTTGAATAGGATGTTGCTGCGGCGGTAAAGCTGGCCATCGATCCCGCTTCGGTTATCCCCTCTTCAAGGATCTGGCCATCCCTGGCCTCCCGATAGGAGAGCAGCATCTTGGAGTCGACTGGGTCATACAGCTGTCCCTGGGGCGAGTAGATTTTTACCTCCTGAAACAGGGCATCCATTCCGAAGGTTCGTGCTTCATCCGGGATTATGGGGACAACCAGCTTCCCCAGCCCAGGGTCGCGCATGAGCGCGCGCAGAATACCAGCAAATGCAGTTGTCGTGGAGGCCTGCACCGCTCCACTGCCAGCGAAGAAATCCTTCAGAACTGGAGCCGGGGGTGGGTCGATATTGGGACGAACTGGCTTGCGCTCAGGAAGGGGCCCCCCAAGCTCGTTGCGACGAAAGTGCAGGTATTCCACTTCTTCCGAATTTTCTCCGGGGTGATAGTAGGGCGGATTTCCAGCTTCCAGCTGCTTGTCGGTAATGGGTAGCTCAAGCAGGTCGCGAAACGCTTTCAGTTCCGCCTCGCCCATCTTCTTGATCTGGTGGGTGGAATTGCGCCCTTCAAATCCCGGTCCCAGTGTCCAGCCCTTGACTGTCTGGGCAAGGATCACAGTTGGTCGGCCCGAGTGCGCCGTGGCAGCACGGTAGGCGGCATACAGTTTCCTGTAGTCGTGCCCACCCCTGCGCAGCCGCACGAGGTCGTCGTCGCTCATCCCCTCAACCAGTTTCTTCAGTCTTGGATCCGGGCCAAAGAAATGTTCCCGGATGTATGCCCCAGTTTCAGTGGCGTATTTCTGGAATTCTCCGTCGGGGGTGCGGTTCATCCGCTCAAGAAGCACGCCCTCGGTATCCCGGGCGAGAAGCGGGTCCCATTCCCGGCCCCAGATTACCTTTATTACGTTCCAGCCAGCACCCTTGAAGGCGGACTCGAGTTCCTGGATAATCTTGCCGTTTCCCCGGACAGGGCCATCCAGCCGCTGGAGATTGCAAGACACCACAAACACCAGATTGTCAAGTTGCTCGCGGGCAGCCAGTGACAATGCCGCAAGGGCTTCTGGCTCGTCACATTCCCCATCTCCAAGAAATGCCCAGACACGGCTCCCTGATGTGTCTGCAATTCCCCGGTGTTCGAGGTACCTGTTAAAACGTGCCTGATAGATTGCATTTAGGGGGCCAAGCCCCATTGATACGGTGGGGAACTCCCAGAATGTTGGCATAAGCCGCGGGTGGGGGTACGACGAGAGGCCCTTTCCAGTCACCTCACGCCGGAAGTGCTCCATCTGCTCTTCACCCAGCCTGCCCTCCAGAAAAGCCCGGGCGTAAATTCCAGGCGCTGCGTGCCCCTGGTAGAAAACCTGGTCACCGGATCCCTCCCGCTTTCCACGGAAGAAGTGGTTGAAGCCAACTTCATAGAGGGAGGCAGAGGCAGCGTAGGTCGAGATATGGCCCCCGATCCCATCGTAGTGCTTATTGGCCCGTGTCACCATGACCGCAGCATTCCACCGGATGATTCGCCGGATCCTGCGTTCCATCTCTTCGTCACCAGGGAAACGCGGTTCTTCCTCGGTGGGGATGGTGTTGATGTAGTCGGTAGACACGGTCGAGGGCATCCCCACGTTCAGGGAGTTGGCTCGCGAAAGCAGCTTTCCGAGGAGGTAGCGCGCGCGGGCCTGGCCAT
>JAJZMA010000061.1 GCA_021850405.1 bacterium | reverse complement strand
GGCCGCAGAAACCATCAAGAAGGTGACACTTGAACTTGGCGGAAAGTCTGCCAGCATTGTCTGCCCTGATGCGGACCTGGAGTTGGCGGTTGATGGGGTTCTCTTTGGAACCTTTTTCCACCAGGGGCAGATGTGCGAGGCAGGTACTCGGGTGTATGTACATGCAGAAATCTATGAGCACTTCGTCGAGATGCTGGTTGCCAAAGCCAGGGGCTTAAAAGTGGGCAACGCCACAGATCCTGAATCCCAGCTTGGCCCTATCATCAATGAGACCCAGCATCGCAACATAAAGGAAGCGGTGCGCCGTGCAGTCGCAGACGGCGGGCGCGTGCTGTGTGGGGGAGGGGAGCCGTCAGATGTTCCGGAAGGTGGCCACTACCTCGAACCCACCGTGATCGCAAACCTCCCAGATGACGCTTCAGCAGCATGCGATGAAATCTTTGGCCCAGTAGTCTCAGTGTTCGCCTGGAAGGAGCTCGGAGATGTAATCAGCCGTGCCAACCGCAGCATTTATGGCCTTGCTGGGGGAGTCTGGTCAAAAGACACCAGAGGGGCGATAGAGATTGCAAGGCAGCTGCGGACGGGAACAGTGTGGATAAACGACTGGCATCTTATCAATGCACTGGCACCATTTGGAGGATATCGGCAGAGCGGCCTGGGAAGGGAGCTGGGCAGCTACGGTCTGCTGGAGTACACCGAGGTGAAACATATCCACGTGGACCAGAACACAGGCAGACAGGACCGGTTTGCCTACGACATTCTGCTGGGGAGCTGAAAATGCTGGATAGCTTTCAGACAAAAGTGGAATATGCAATGCTTTGCGATTCTGCGCAGGTGTGTGGTGGAAAACTGTATGTTCTGGGCGGTGGCTGGGATAGCACTGTGCGGCTGGTTCCAAGGGAGCAGGGCGGGGTTGTTCCCCCAAGCCAGTTCACTATTGCAGCCGCGTTTCTGGTCGACTGGAACGACACCAATCGCCCCCTCCAGGTACGGATAGCGGTGGAAGAACTGGATGAGGCCCCGCCGCTTCTTGAGATGCGCGCCCAGATTGTCGTCGGGCGACCACCACAGGCTCCGCCTGGAAATCCGCTGCGACACCTGCTCGCGCTCCCAATTGTGGTCGCATTTCCGCGCGCAGCAATGTTTGTGCTCCGTGCCGGGATTGAGGGATCCCCTGACACAGTCATCCGGTTTCAGGTGGTGGATATGGCAGTTGGAGCACCTTGAAAACGGCTTGCCTGTACTCCGTTCTGCGTTTTAATGCGGGCTGGATCAGATGTACAGCTGAAACGCTGACTGACTGGGGGAAACTGGAATGACAGCAGTGAATCCGGCCTCAGTCGCTGGCAGGCTTCTTTCTTCATGCTCGCCGATCATCGTTGCCAATCGTGCTCCACTCACCCTCGAAGAGGCCGACCCTATTCTCGGCACGCCCGAACGGCTTGTGAAAGGGTCAGGCGGGCTGGTGAGCGCAATGTCTACCCTTGCCCAGGCAACAAAGGCGATATGGGTAGCCGCTGCACGGGATGGTGCAGATGAGGCGCTCGCCGCCAGAGCCGATGAAAATGGTCATGTTGCCCTGGAGGACAGCGGGGCAAGCTATGCAATCTCCTTTGTCCATCCATCGAAGGAGGCGTACCATCTCTACTACAACCGCATAAGCAACCCGCTGCTGTGGTTCATACACCACTACCTGTGGGACCTGAGCCGGGAGCCGGTGATAGACAGCCGCACCGAGCACGCCTGGCGGGCAGGATATGTGGAAGTGAACCGGCTGTTTGCGCAGCGTGTGGTGGAAGAAGCCCGGGCTGCTGCGCGCCCACCGCTCATCTTCTTCCAGGATTACCAGCTGTACCTTGCCCCGGAGATGGTTCGCAGGGAGCTGCCGTCGGCCTCACTCTCACACTTCATCCACGTGCCATGGCCCAATCCTGCCTATTGGCGGATCTTGCGCAGCGAGGTTCGCGAAGCAATACTTACCGGACTCCTGGCAAACGACGTAGTTGGCTTCCATACGCATCAGGATGTGCGCAATTTCCTCGTAACCTGTGAGGACCTTCTCCATACCGGCGTCGATTTTGGCCAGGCCATGGTTTACTTTGCCGGGAGAAAGGTGCACGTTCACGCCTATCCACTTGGCATAGATGTCGCTGAGATGAGGGCCATGGCGAAAGCTGAAAAAACCCAGGAGTGGTTTGACCGGTTCGCCCAGTCACGCTGTGAGCAGATCATACTGAGGGTGGACCGTACCGATCTGTCCAAGAACATCGTGCGGGGATTCCTGGCGTATGAGCGGATGCTCGAGGCTCATTATGAGCTGCATGGAAAGGTCCAGTTCATCGCCTACCTGCAGGAGACCCGGCAGAACATAGATGATTACCGTTCCTATCTGGGCAGTGTACTGTCCGCTGTTGCGAGGATAAACAGGAGATTCTCTTCAGGCGGCTGGATGCCGATCCATCTTGAAATCGAGAGCAATATCCATAAGGCGGTTTCACTGTACCGGCAGTATGATGTTCTGCTGGTGAACCCTATCTACGACGGGATGAACCTTGTCGCCAAGGAGGGCCCAGTCTGCAACGAGCGCGACGGTGTGCTGGTGCTAAGTGAGAACGCTGGTGCACATGAGGAGCTGGGCGAGTTTGCCCTCACCGTGAATCCCTTCGACGTCGACCAGACTGCTGAGGCACTATATCTGGCTCTCGCGATGGAGCCGGCAGAGAAGGCTGCCAGAGCCGACAGGCTACGGGACGTGGTAGAGAGAAATGATGTGTCGGACTGGATTTCAGCGCAGCTCAGTGACCTTGCCATGCTGGCAACGCCTCTTCACCTGTGGCGCTAACCCGGCGGAGGGGCCTCCTTGCCACGGTGGTGGTGCAGCGGAGGGGCGGCAATCCCTTCATGTGTCGCAAGGTCGTTCAGTAGCGCCTCTATCCGGTCCAGCCGTTCGTGCATCTCTGACTTGTTCCGGTCGGCGCTCTCTTCTACAAAATAGCTTGCAACAGTAGCGGTAACCACTCCTATAAGGCTGATGCCCACGATCATGAGCACCACTGCTACGACCCGTCCACCAACAGTGACAGGGTATTTGTCTCCGTACCCAACGGTAGTTACTGTGACAATGGCCCACCACAGTGCTGCGCCATACGAATGGATGTTGGATCCTGGTGCGTTCCTTTCCAGCTGTACTTCCAGGGCAGCTCCAACCAGCAGGATGCCAACCGATGAGAGAAGCACAAAGTGCACGCCCTTGTGGGAGAAGATCTTGTGCGCACGTGTGAGTGAATAAACCAGTATTGCGCCGATACGTGCAAGAGCTATTGCATTGGCAAGCTGGAGCGGCTGCAGGACCGGGAGGACAACCACCAGAAGGTAGACAAGATGGTGCTTGAAGAAGTAAGCCCTGGAGGGACTGAGCGAAATCTTGATCGCATACTCAGCTATGAATGCTGCCCAGATCAGGCTGTCGGCGACGCCAAAGACTACTGCTACAGGCTGTGGCAGACGGACAACCAGAGGTGCAGCGAGCACAATAAGCCAGATGAATGCCAGCACTGAGAACGGAATTGCTACGGCGCTGGCAAACCGGTCGTAGCGCGCCTGGGACCTCCTGGTTGGCCGTCTCTGCTGGTGCTCTTGTGTAGGACTCAAATCAGCAACCTGTCATCTTCCCCAGCTCCCGCTCGCCCGCATCTTTCCTGCCCGGGGAAGTGATATGGGGAGCGAGCAATCTGCTGTGTTCCTGGTGAGAGCCACACTCATTCCACGATTGTATCTTGGCAGGCGGGAATCTCGGGGAGGAGGGATTTGTGTAGGTTCTGGGTGCGACGAGTGCTGTGGTCAGCTACTGTGGCTTTTCCACTGCACCCACCTCCCGGGCGCGGAGCGCCCTGCTGGTGGCGTCCATGGAATCGAGCAGGATTTTTCTTGCCGACTCGGGCAGGGGGATGTTCAGGAGGGCGCTGACCACCCTTACGGTGCTGGGAGAAACCAGTGGGAGGGGATAGAGGGCTGATGTGAGCGTCCGGGCCTCCTCAGGTGTCCCATTTTTCCAGAGGGAAGGAACCAGCTCTACATAACGTGGCAGATATGGGGAAAGAAGCTGTTTTTGGTCGAACCGGACAAAGCCTGCGGCAACTGCAAGCTTATCCTGGAGGCTCCCCCCACCCGTGGTTAGTTTTTCCCATGCCCCTGCGTTTGCTGCGGCTGTTGGGGTTGAGGAAAGACAGGTGAGCGCCTTTCGCATACCAATGTCAGTCCCGTCAGAGGCGCGGTGGGCCAGGATCACCGCTTCTTTGACCTGTCCCTGGGCAGCGAGCGTTTCCAGAATGCTCCATTGCAGGCTTGTGTCTATCGTTAGCTCCGGCACCGACCGGGAGCCATCCAGCAATCTGTTCAGCAACCTAATGTCAGATGCAGCCGTTGCCATCGATATGAATGTTTTCCTCGCCCAGACCGGAGAGACAGAGCCTGCCGTTTTCTGCTCAGTGCGCGGCAATCCTGGTTCTGTTTATTTCGAGCAGATCAATACTGGCCCCAGAAAAGTCCAGCCAGGTGCTGTTGCAGGTGGCCCCGAACGTGATGGTCGTTTCACTCTGGAATGTAGAGGCGCCTGGGTCGCTTCACAGGGTGTGAGCGCTACGGAATACGCAACGCTGGAGATCTGCGCTGCGCGTTCCCTCGCTTCTTCCGGGGTCTGGTCGTCCACCCGCCAGGGCCTCCACTGACTTGCCGGAACAAAAGCTGCTGACGGTATCTCACACGCTGCAAAGAGCAGCCTCCAGAGTACTTATGAAGGCTCACTGCAATGTGGGCGGGAGTTTGACTGCCTGAAGGGCCATCCGGAGATGTTAGGCTATGGCAATGCCTACTTCTTGGAAGGCACCACGAGTGCGGAAGGGACGCAACCAGGGCGCTCTGGAACCCGATGTAGATGCTGCTGTCTTTGAAAAGGTCGCAGCGCTGCTACTGGTGCTGGCCAAGAGTTCCGACGAAAATGCAGAGCAGCTCAATCAGGCGCTGGATATTATCGAGAGAGATGGTGATGCCGAATCTGTCGGGGTTATAGCCGCAATGGCGGCACTGGCTCCGCCTCTACTGGCAGACACAGTCAGAGCTGTGCTGGGGCGGCTGCACCTGGCGGGCATTCACGCTCCTGTAGAGGAGGAAGTTGGCACCCTTCGCTTTGAAGAAGCGATGTGCTTTGCTGCCCCCGAGGGAAAGATGTTGATGATCCTGCTCGTCCGTCCGTGTGAGGGTGAGCAGCGATACCAGATGGCGACTGTGGGACTGTCACAGGGGGATCCTGGCGAACACGTTGTTGACGGATTCATTACAGAGACGATTGAGCGATCCTCCTTCGAGGATCAAGTGGGCGCGGCAGCTGCAGGAGGGAAAATGCCATGCCAGTCAGTATCTGCGGACGAGGTTTCGGAGATGCTTGGCAAGGCGTTTGTGCGTTCAGTAGAGAGTAATGTGGCAGGCCCCCTTCAGCTCGGCGT
>JAJZMA010000096.1 GCA_021850405.1 bacterium | reverse complement strand
GGTGCCCGTAAACAGGAATAAAATGACAGGATCAAACTTATGACGCTCTCCCCTGCCAATCCCGCTGTGCTGCGCGTCTCCGGCCTTCGGGTCACATATGGTCCAACCGTGGCCGTGGACGGCATTGACCTTGCTGTTGCAGAAGGTGAGATTTTTGGCCTTCTCGGCCCCAATGGGGCGGGCAAAACGAGTGCTCTCAGTGCCATTGAGGGCCTCATCGTGCCCCGGGAGGGCAACATCACTGTTGCAGGTACCGATGTACACGCTGACGCCATGCGGGCAAAGGCACAGATGGGAGTACAGCTACAATCCACCAGCTTTCATTCCGAGCTGACGATCCTGGAGATAGTCCGTCTCTTTGCTGGCCTGTACGGTGTTGCCCTCACTCCCAGCGAGCTTCACAAGCGGCTGGTTGAGATCAGCCTCGACGATGGGGCGTCAAAGCGATTCCGTCAACTGTCTGGCGGTCAGCAGCAACGGCTATCATTGCTAATTGCCACCATCCACCGCCCCCCGCTGGTCCTCCTGGACGAGCCAACTGCCGGGCTGGATCCCCAGGCTCGCCGACAGCTGTGGGACAGGATCCAGTCGCTGCGCGCCGAGGGACACAGCATTCTGCTTACAACTCACTCGATGGAAGAGGCCCAGGCGGTGTGTGACCGGGTAGCCATCATGGACCATGGGAGGATACTGACCATTGATACCCCAGCCGGGCTCATCGAGGCCCACAAGGATGACCCCAGGGTGCGCGCGGTTGCGAGAGGAGCGATCACACTGGAGGATGTGTTCATCGGGCTCACAGGACGGCAGGTCCGTGACTGACGCAGCATCTGTCGGGGGGCCCAGCCGCACTGCACGGGTGGACGCTGTAAATGCGTTACGGTTCCTGCTGCGTGCCGACGTGACTGCACAGCTCCGCAGTTACCGCTCACTGGTCCTGAATTTTGCCCTCCCAGCCATCCTCCTCTTTGCCGCTTCGCAAGGCAAGCGTGCCTCCAGGCTCGGTGGCCCCAATGCTGTTGTGAATCTGGCACTAACTGTGGGTCTGGTCTCTATCGGAACCGTTGCCTATTCAATGGCGGTTGCAAGAGACCGGGACAACGGGGTGCTGCAGCGATTGCGGGCAACGCCAGCACCAACCTGGACCATTATGGGCAGCCGATGGATTGTACAGCTGGGGGCGGTCGTTGTCATGTCGGTCATGGTGTTTATTGTGGCGGCCTTGCTGGACAACATAACGTTCACAGCAACAGGGTACTTCTTCACCCTCCTTGTGGCACTTCTGGGTTCTGCGGTTTTCTTAAGCATTGGCCAGGCGATTGTAGGACTGATACCTTCTGCTGATACTCTCAATGCTGCTGGACGCCTGGTCTACGTCCCACTCATCGGGCTTAGCCTCTTTGGCCAGTCAGATCTCCTTGGCACCCCATTTGAGATGGTCTCACGCTGGTCGCCTGGCGGGTGCCTGGAAACACTACTCTCTGCGACAACCGGTGCGGCCAGCTGGAGTGGTGAGACCTGGGGGGCGATACTGGCTTGCCTGTGCTACACCCTTGTTTTTGCCGGGATTGGAATCAGGTGGTTTCGCTGGACAGCCAGATAGGCGCGGTGCAGTAGATCTGCAACCCGCTTGCAGCACCGCCAGTCACATCGAGCGCGCGTGCATCTTTCGCAAGGCGCCCCCACAAGGGGACCGCTAAGCGCGCGCCTGTGGCCCCCAGCCAACGATCCCGCCGCCCCTGTCTCAGACCGGAGGAAGCTCTCCCGTTGCTAACCAGGATTCGTACTGCTCGTCTGACAGCCAGATGCGGTACACCGGGGCGGGGTTGTCCCGCAGACCAGGCACTGCATCCACCAGTTCATCCCTTGGAAACGCAACTGGCCGCTGCGCTCCCTGTGGTAAAAATGCTGCGCGGCTATGACCCACAAAGAAAAAAGTCCCAGGCTGCACCTGCTCCCAGATTGCTGGCTGGTTGGCCCTTCTTACCCGCTCAATCGTGTTGGGCTGAAAAAGGGCAATCCCATCCCTACCCTTTGTCCTGGTCTGGCGCTTTGACACAGCTGGACCTCCCCTGCATAATCCACCTTGCTTGATCCGTAACCATCATTCTGGGCCAGGGAGGGCGCAATATTGCCTGGTTCGTGACAAGAAGGACTGGGCAAATCTGAGCAGGGGCGGAGATCGGGCCCCGTGTGGCCGGAAGAGTGTCATCAGCCAGCGCCAGTTGTGACCCTGCTGTATCACCTCAGAAACAGGCTCGCCGAAACGCTCGCAGAAGAGCAGCATAGAGGCGGCAAAAGCCATAGGACAGGCTATCCCTAACGGAGGCGCCCTCGACAACCATGAACACTGGAGCGGGAACAGAATCCAGAGCCTGGATCCTGACGGTTCGTGAAATAGCGACAAGGTCGCCAGATGGCGGCTCCGTGCAGATGGGGGACACTGAGTACTGGGTGACCACGGTCCGCTTGCAGGGGCCCGAGGGCCGCAGTCTGCCAGCCCCAGGGCCGGGCGTGGGGCACTCCTTACGTCAGGTGGTGCTGGTGAGTGGAAAGGATGGAGTGCTAACTCCACTCGATGTGCCCTACGGGGGGAGAATCCTCAACATTGGAGTGGGCAAGGAAGGGGATCGTGTCCAGCGACCAGCGATCCTTCGACCAGCCACGGGCGAAGAGATAGAGCACTTCCGTGCTGACCAGTACGACCTGCTCTGGCGTTTCCAGGCTGTAATCCGCACGCTGGGCAGCCGGGATCACCAGGGGCCGGGGCATGGGCTAAACTAGGCCGATCCAGATCCAACCGGACGGAGGCACCCTGGGGGACCAGAAAACGCGAGAACTACGTTCTGGCAGACAGGTGGGCTGGTGTTGCTACTGAATCTGACACAACCCGGGCAAGACAAGTTATGAAATCGGCCCTCACATTGGGAAGCTCAATCCGGTGCATCCGCATTCCGGCTGCACTTGCCTCCTCGCCTGCTGCGATATCGATGTCATACAGGATCTCCAGATGGTCAGAAAGGAACTGCAGTGGCACCACGAGCACGTCGCGCAATCCCCTCCTTGCCATCTCTGGCATAAGGTCCTTGAAATCTGGAGTAAGCCACTCCTCGGGAGTATGGCCAGCGCTCTGGTAGGCAAACTGCCAGCGGGCAGACGGCAACAAGAGACGCCTGGCCAGCTCGGAAGCGGTCCACTTGAGTTCCTCTACGTAGGCGGGATCCCGCTCAACAACTGACCTTGGGAGGGAGTGCGCAGTAAAAAGTATCGGCACCGTCTCTGCCAGCTCGGGTATCCGCGCCAGCGCCTCCTGGACCAGCCTAGCCAGAAGGCCAAGAAACGGCTCCGATCGACTCCACGAGCGAACCAGGGTTGCCCGTGCAGACGGCAGATGTGCTGCCATAGCAGCGTCAAACGCGTGGACATACCCACCCATGATTTCGGCAGAAAACTGGGGCGCGAGTACAAGCCCAAGGACATCGTCGCATCGGGCGTCGGCCAGCTCCGCTGCAGCGGAGTCAATAGATGGCAACAGGTGCTGCATGCCCGCGCGTACGACCCACTCTTCTCCCTGGGTCTGGTTTAACCTTGCCTGGAGTAGCTCCGCCTGGCGCAGCGTAATCTCTACCAGCGGGGAGCGTCCTATCAGGTTGTAGCGGCGCTCAAACTCTGCAACCACTTCAGGAGAAGGGGTGCGGCCCCGGTAAACACTGGCCAGATACTGCGGCACATCGGCAGCGGTGGTAGCTGAGCCATAGGTCATCAGCAAAACTCCATGTTTCATGCTGGCACCCTCGCAGACAGCTCGTGCACGCGCCGGGCCAGGAAGGCCAGATTTTCCGATGGTGTCTCAGCAAGTACTCCGTGTCCCAGATTGAAGATATGGCCCGGCAGCTCCCGGGCATCATCCAGAACGCGTCTCGCCTCCTCCTCGATAAAGCTGTGGGTTCCCAGCACAACGGCAGGGTCCAGATTCCCCTGCAGGCATACGGGCCGGGAGAGACCGGAAGCAACCGTTGACAACTTCTCTCTCCAGTCCACGCTGATAACCTCGACCCCGGTTGAGGCAACAAGCCCGGTCAGGTGGGTACTTCCAGTTGAGAAATGGATCACCGGAACATGGTGGCCGCGAACAGCATCCACAATTCTTCCTGTGTACGGCAGCACGTGCTACTCATAAGTCTGCGCAGCGAGTGATCCGGCCCATGAGTCAAAGCGCTGGATTGCATCTGCGCGCGCCTCAATCTGGCCCTCCAGATACGGAATAGTTACCGCTGTTACCCGCTCCATGAGAGCATGCCAGACCGCTGGCTCCCTGTAGATCAGCCCCTTGGCAAATGGAAATTCCCGGGAGGGCTTGCCTTCAACCATGTAGGAGGCTATGGTGAAGGGCCCTCCTGCAAAACCAACCAGGGCGGTGGAATCCCCAAGACTCGAGCGCACCATCCGCATCGCCTCATACAGGAAGGACACAGCCTGCCGGGGATCGGTTCCGGCAAGCCGTCCCACGTCTGCCATCGTTCGTACCGGTTCTGGAACTATCGGCCCTATCCCCGGATCGATCGAAAATGCGAGTTCCAGGGCATAGAGCGGCAGCATTATATCCGCATACATCACTGCCGCATCTACGCCAAAGGTCTCAACGGGCATGAGCGTCACCTGGGAACAAAGGTCAGGCGTTCGGGTCATGGTCAGGATGTCATATTTTTCACGCAGCGCCCTGTACTCGGCAAGACAGCGGCCTGCCTGCCTCATGAACCAGACGGGGGTGCAATCTACCGGCTGGCAGCTGGCTGCCGCCAGGAACCGCTCCCTGGCTGAAACTCCAGACTGAACATCCCCCGCCATCCCGTTTATCCCAGACACTCTTCTACCTCAAACAACCGGCCAGTGCCGATACTGCTGAAACTCACCCATGACACCCACTGAGTATATCGGGCCAGGAATACGGCTGCATCTGACCACCCTGCCTGTAATCACGGGCTGTGGCAAATGTTCCCCCAGCCCGATCACTGCCCGCGACAGTGGTTTTTAAGGATGGCTGGAAAGTTGGCTGGTGCCGGGAATCCCGCACCTACCAGAGAGAATGCTGCTGTTGTCCCAGGCTCTTTCTGACTATCCGAGCCTGGTCAGGCGCACAACCGGAATTTTTCTCGCTGTAGCCGTGCGATACTCACCAAACTGTGGGTACCTCTTCTCGTGTTCGGCATAGATACGCTCTCTTTCAGCTTCAGGAACAGGCGTGGCCTGGGCTCTGAACTTCTCGGTGCCCACCTCAACTTCCACCTCACTGTTGGCAACCAGATTTGTAAACCAGGCCGGATTGTGATCTGCGCCGCCTGCAGATGCGACGACTATAAGGTCGTCGCCGTGCACCGAATACATAAGAGGGGTAGTACACGGCTTACCCGTACGGTGACCGCGCGTGGTCAGGAGGAGCAGTTCGGCGCCGGCAAACCCATGGGATGACACGCGCCCGCCGTTAGTCCGAAACTCCTCAATTACCGCGGTGTTG
>JAJZMA010000116.1 GCA_021850405.1 bacterium | reverse complement strand
CACGTAGCCTCCATCCAGGTGTACATAGGTGAGTTTGCGGCGCTTGGCTTCTGCCTCCAGCTGGTCTCCACCGGTCTGCTCTTCCTCTACTGTTGCTGCAACGTCCTTGTGGCGGAATGCTGCATTGTCATCAATTTCAATCTTTGCGTCTGCTGCCACGAAAACCCCATCTTTGGTGATGACCAGAGGGTTGATCTCGCAGGTGATGCAATCCAGGTCATTGGCCAGCCTGAACAGTGCCACTGCAATGCTGGCGACCTGGCCAGCTATCTGGCCAGCCCTTGGTGCCAGCTTCTCATCGGCAAGCAGAAGGGGCAGCATCATCTGGCGAACGGCAAACGGCTGTGGCCCGCGGAACGGATCTGGCCAGAGGGTTCCGAGCTTTTCAGGCTGCTCCTCGGCGACCTGCTCAATCTCCATTCCCCCAGCGGGGGAGAAGATGAGTGCCAGGCATCGGCGGCTGCGGTCGAGGGTTATGCCCAGATACAGTTCCTGTTCGACCGAAAGTGCGGGCTCGCACCAGACGGCAGGGACTGGATGACCATGGACCTGCATCCCGAGAATACGCTCCGCCTCGCGATGTGCCGATTTGGGATCGTCTACAATCGCAATCCCTCCCGCCTTGCCCCTGCCTCCTATCGGCACCTGGGCCTTGACTGCGATTGCCCCCATCTCCATGCAAGCTGCTTCGGCCTGTTCGGGGGTTCTGGCGAGTTTACCCTCTGGTACAGCGATCCCGGCTTTACGGATCCATTCCTTTGCCTGGTACTCAAGCAGAATCAATTGTTCTCTCCCATGGCTGGTCGAAGCGGCAACGGTCTAGTTTACGCGACCACCTGAGGGGGGTGTCAGGCTAAACTCATCGCCAGATGAATCTTTCCGAAAATTTTGACGTGGCTGTGCTTGGAGGTACAGGCAAACTTGGCACCGGGCTGGGTGCGCGGCTCGCCGTCTCTGGAATGTCGGTTTTCCTTGGTTCGCGGAGGGAGGAGACAGGCGTCACCTCGGCTCTCAGGCTAAAGGCAAAGCTCTCAGGATTTGACACTGCAGCAGACGTAGCGGGTGGCTCAAATCATGAGGCTGCCCTCCGTGCGCGGGTTGTTATCGTGGCGGTTCCCGCTTTTGCCCTGGGCGACATGCTGCCTGCGCTGGCTGTCTCGCTGGCAGACAAGGTAGTTGTCAGCACTGCTGTGCCGGTTCGTTTTGCCGGGGGAGTTGCAACCCTGGAACAGCGCAGTCATTCAATGGCAGAGGATGTGGCCCGCATGCTTCCCCACTCGCACGTGGCCGGAGCTTTTCACACAGTTAGCAACGTAAACCTGGGCCATGTGGAACTGCCCCTTTCTGAGGACATCCTGATAACCTCAGACTCCGGGCGCGCCTTTTCGGAGACTGCTGCCATTGTGGACCTCATTGACAATGCACGCCCAGTCAATGCGGGCGCGCTTGCCAACTCAGGCCTGACTGAGTCACTTGCGGTCCTGCTCATCTCTATCAATGCTACCTACCATTCCCACAGCGGCATTGTCATTAGCGGGATTCCATAGCGCCGCGTAACACTGCCGAGCCAACTGGCCCTCTAGCGCATACGCTCATCTTTAGTGTTTGGAAAGAGGTCGGGGGAGGTAGTCCTGCCCCCGCAACCGCCGGTACGCCCGATCATCATCTCAACCATAGGGGTGCGGCCTCTGGTGGTATCGGGCCTGCTGCTGCTTGGTGCCCTGGGGATTATCCTCCTCCTCTCCCGGGTGCTGGATACGGCGGTTCTTTTTCTCATAGCAATCGTTTTCGGCGAGGGGATGCGTCCAATAGTCAGCCGGGTCAACCGGAAGATCCCGCTTCCGCTGGCAATTCTCGTCACCTATGTGGCACTGGCAATTGTGCTTGCATTGTTGATGGGGGTCTTGCTCAAACCGCTGGTAGAGGAGGCGGTATCCTTAAGTCAGAGAGTCCCGCATTACAGCAGCGCTGCCGAAAGGCTGCTTGTTTCCACCGAGGCTCGCTTCCACATCTCGAGCAACCTTACTTCTGA
Organism: bacterium; assembly: GCA_021850405.1. Classification (GTDB taxonomy): domain Bacteria; phylum Chloroflexota; class Dormibacteria; order Aeolococcales; family Aeolococcaceae; genus JAJZMA01. The sequence goes on along the minus strand of JAJZMA010000116.1, from coordinate 3,563 downwards.
ACTGGGTACGGCCTTTTCTGTATTGAGGACGGTTTTGGTAGCAGTTGGTTCCACTATGGCCGCTGTTGTCATTGACCTTGTGGTTGTGATGGTGCTGGCGTTTATGTGGCTGCTGAGCTCGAAAAGGCTGGGCGCCTTTGTGATTGATCTTTTTCCTGTAGATGTGCAGGCCGATGCAGCCTCGGTCATGGCAGAAATTGGATTCCGTATGGGAGGTTATGTCCGGGCTGTTGTGATTAATATGGTGGTAATAGGCACGCTTTCGGGCGTTGCTGCGCTGCTGCTGCATCTTCCCAGCCCGCTGCTGCTGGGAATTTTTTCCGGGCTGATGGAAGGAATACCGATACTGGGGCCATTCCTGGGAGCGGTGCCGGCAGTGCTGCTTGGCTTTACGGTCCATCCATGGTGGCCGCTGGTGGTGGCTGGCGTTTACATGCTGATCCAGCAGATTGAGAGCAATACTCTTGTGCCACTGGTCATGAATCGCGTTGTCGCCCTTCCCGCCCTGGCAGTGACTCTTGCCTTGCTGATAGGTGCGGGCCTGCTTGGCGTTGAAGGTGCACTGCTGGCCATTCCTGTTGCGTCTACAGTCCAGGTGCTCGTGCTGCGGGTTCTGGTCCCTGCAATACATCGCTCCCAGGGGCGAGTGACCAGTACAGCTGGCGAGATCGGCCCTACTGGGTAGCGTCGGGTAGTCCCTGCCTCCAGGAAATACCGGGGTGCACCCGTGAGGGACCCACGTCGTATGATGGGAAAGAGCTGCGGGCTGTTGGTCAATTGCAGTAGCAATTGGCGATTTTATCTGGCGTTCCTGCCTGAGACGGCCGCTCGGGCAGTCCTGGGTATATACACGGAATGGAGAGCTATTTGACTACACCCGCCAAGAAGCACCTTGCGTGGCCAGATCTGGTGCGGTGCGTCGGGGTGATCGCAGTAATTGCCATCCATACAAGCGCATGGTTCCCCTCCCATGGCGTGTATGCCACTGTCGGGAGCCTTGCGCGAGTCAGTGTTCCCCTGTTTGTCCTTCTTGCCGGCCTCGTCATAGCCTACCGCTACTCTGCTGGTGTTGGCCCACCGGGGAGATTCCTGCACAAGCGGGCAATGCGCACGCTCTTGCCCTGGCTGTTCTGGGCCCCACTGTATTTTGTAGCCTCATTCACGTTTCTGGGAGAGATCAGCCCAGGATTAGCAGCAGCGGCAGGTTGGTGGAGCCAGGGCGCGGGCCATCTCTATTTTCTTCTGATAATCCCTCAACTATATGTCGCATATCTGCTGTGGCCCAGGGGAGAGCGGTGGGCAGCCTGGCTGGCAGTCGCTGCTATCTGCTTCCAGCTTGGTATCTCTGCCTTTCGTCTCTATGGCACTCTCCCGGTTCCCTGGGCAGAGACCCTGCTGCTGGACAACGCATTTGAGCTGTTTTTCTTCTGGATTGGCTACTTTGCACTTGGCGTACTGGTTGGCCGGAGGATTGCCAGGGGAAGGTGGGGCAGTGGAGTGTCCTGGAAACTTCGGCTGCTGTCACTGTTTGCATTTGGGGGTGCATTAGCTCTGTACGGTCTGCTCCCGATGACCAGCGCCCTGCACGGACAGTTTGCAGGGGGAACAGGAGCATTCCTTACGCCAACACTTTTTCCGGCGGTATGTGCGACAACATGGCTCTGCTTCTGCTGGGTGGACATTCTGCTGGCGCGGCGCGTGGTCGCGCGGGCAGTCGCCGGGATAAGCAAGCACTCTCTCGGGATCTACATTGTTCATCCGCTTGTGCTTTTTGGAATTGGACGGACCTTGCCGTCCATCTATGGCCTGGGCGGAACCCCCACTGTCGCCGGGCTCGCTGGAATGGTGCTGCTTACGCTGGTGATCTCCTGGACAGGAGTCGTTGGCATGACCCGGATTCGGCTTGGCATACTGGTTGGCGAGGCAGCAAAGCCTGCGGTGGTGCCAGCTGTCCAGTGAACTTTCCTGGCTGACATGGATGGCGGCGGGCTGCCCGCATTAATGGCCCTGGCCACCTTCTTTGCCAGTCTAGAGTGGAATGTTACCGTGTTTTCGGTGCGGCAGGGGTATCTCCTTGTTGCGACACATTGCCAGAGCGCTCGCCAGTGCCTGGCGGGTGGCCTGGGGCTCGATTACGTCGTCAATGTAGCCCCGCTCTGCAGCATAGTAAGGGTTGGCAAACTGTTTCCGGTACTCTTCGATGAGCGCGGTGCGGTCGGCAGCTCCTCCCGCCTCCTGGAGTTGCCGCTTGTAGACTACACTTACGGCACCTTCCGGGCCCATCACGGCAATTTCTGCTGATGGCCATGCTGCGTTGTAGTCTGCGCCTATGTGTTTGCTGCACATGACATCGTATGCGCCACCGTACGCTTTTCTCGTTATCACGGTGAGTTTGGGTACGCTGGCTTCACAGTACGCATACAGCAGTTTGGCTCCGTGCCTGATTATTCCGTGGTGCTCCTGGTCTGTGCCTGGCAGGAATCCCGGTACGTCTACAAATGTGATCAAAGGAATGCCGAATGCGTCGCAGAACCGGATGAAGCGCGCAGCTTTGGTGGAGGCATCTATATCGAGGGCGCCAGCAAGGACGCGCGGCTGGTTGGCCACCAGTCCCACCGTTTCCCCGTGCAGGCGTGCAAAGGCGGTGATGATATTTCTCGCAAAGAGAGGCATGATTTCGGAATATTTTCCTTCATCTGCCACAGCAAGGAGGACCTCGTGCATGTCATATGGCTGGTGCGCGTCGTTGGGGACAAGGCCCGAAAGCTGTGGTCGCAGGTCATCGGCCAGATCCAGTTTCCGACCATCGCTGCTGCTGCCTGCCTTGGGGACCGACCCCCCGTGAACGGAGAGAGTGTGCCGGTTGTTGCTGGGCAGGAAGGAAAGTAGCTCCCTGCATTTCCTGAAAGCCTCTCTTTCGGTGTCACACGAAAGGTGGGCAACCCCGCTCTTTGCAGTGTGTATTCCTGCGCCGCCAAGCTGGTCAAAGGTCACCTCTTCGCCGGTAGTTACCCGCACCACATCCGGTCCGGTGATAAACATCTGGCCCATGTCACGCACCATGATCGTGAAATCTGTCAGTGCGGGAGAGTAGACTGCGCCTCCTGTGCAGGGGCCCACAACTATGGAGATCTGCGGGATCACCCCGCTGGCAGCGACGTTGCGCCGAAAGATCTCAGCATATCCAGCTAGTGATACCACCCCCTCCTGGATGCGTGCTCCGCCTGAGTCGTTGATCCCTATGCAGGGCGCGCCGTTCTGGAGCGCAAGGTCCATGATCTTGCACACCTTCTCAGCAAACACCTCCCCGAGGGACCCCCCAAATACACTCGCATCGTGGGAGAAGAGAAACACGAGGCGGTCATCAATGTATCCCCAGCCGGTTACGACACCATCTCCGGGAATCCGCTTCTGGTCCATGCCAAAGGTGGTGGTGCGATGGGTGGCGAACAGGTCGGCAAATCCCTCACGCGGATTGTCGACGCAGAGCTCCATGACCGCGGACGTTGCGCCGGGAAGCTCGCCGCGGTTCTCGATCTTGCGCAGCGCCGTGATCATGGCGT
>JAJZMA010000129.1:4987-5637 GCA_021850405.1 bacterium | reverse complement strand
AATGCTGGAATGTAGGCACCACCCGCGGCACTGGGCCCAAAAAGTATGCATACCTGGGGTACCTGACCGCTTAGCCGGACCTGCATATTGAAAATCTGGCCGGCATGCCTTCTTCCCGGAAACATCACTATCTGGTCAGTAATCCTGGCACCAGCGCTATCCACCAGATAGAGCATAGGCAGCTGCAACCGCTCCGCTGTCTCGAGGATGCGGATGATCTTCTCCACCGTCCTGGCGCCCCAGGAACCTGCCTTGACAGTTGGGTCATTGGCCATTACAGCTACCTTCCGCCCCTGCAGAATGCCCAGACCGGTGACAACGCCATCTGCTGGCAGTTCCGGGTCCCTGGAATTGGCCAGCAGACCATCCTCCACGAAATCCGTCTCTGGATCCAGCAGCAGCCGTATTCTCTCCCGAACAGGAAGCTTGTGCTGCTCTGCCAGCTTGCGCCTGGCCCGCTCCGGGCCACCTGCTCTCTTTGCCTGGTTCAGCGCAGCAAAATATGCAGCCCGGTCCGTCACCACCACACTCTCCCCTTCTGTCTCTTTTGTCTCTTTGCCTGTCACTTTATTCATTCCAGCAGACTCCACCTTGCCAGCCATATCAATTCTCCCCAACAATCCAGGATGTACCTGCGCGATACAGCTTAC
>JAJZMA010000129.1:0-4977 GCA_021850405.1 bacterium | reverse complement strand
CAGCTTACCGGGCAGTGTTACCCCAAGTTGCGCCGCCAGCCAGGCGGCAGTCTCACAATACGCATCCACGTCAATGTCTGTACTGGCACCGGCACCAGTGAGGCCAAAGATTGCATCCTCACTTGCAACGTTGCCAGTAGATCTCGGGGCAAATGGACAGCCCCCTATCCCACCAACTGAGCCCTCAAACTGGCGAACACCAGCACCAAACCCGGCAAGCACATTGGCAACTCCAAGGCCCCGGGTGTCATGAAAATGTAGTGCGAGTGGTATTTGCGTAGCTCCCCTTACCACTTTGACAAGCTGGACAACAGCTGCGGGTGCAGCAACGCCGATTGTGTCTGCAAGGCAGATACCCGCAATCTCCAGATTAGAGATGCTCTGCGCCAGGCCGATTACCTGCTCCTGGGACACCTCTCCCTGAAATGGGCAGCCAAATGCAACAGAAAGAACGACCTCAACTGTGGCTCCACCAGCAGAAGCGGCCATGCAGATCGCCTCCAGCTCGTGGACAGAATCACGCACGGGGCGATTGACGTTCCTCTGATTAAAGGCATCGGTAGCGCCAATTGTGACTGCCAGATGGAGAGCTCCGGCCTCCAGTGCCTGCCCTGCCCCGGTCAGATTCGGTACGAGCACCCGAAGGCGTCGCCGCTCCTCCGGCGAAAAGGATGTCATCACCTTGCTCGCGTCGGCCATCCTGGGTACCAGCCTTGGCGACACAAAGGAGGTAGCCTCCACCATGTCGGCACCAGCAGCGAGCAGCCGTCTTATCAGTTCAATCTTGCTTTGTGTTGGAATCTCTGAGGGGTGGTTTTGCAACCCGTCCCTGGGCGCTACCTCAACCCAGGCTACGTGCCCGTCTTCTAGTCTCATATCCGAAGCGTACCCAAACTGCTCCAGCTTCCGTCCTGGATATCTCCAAAACGTATGGCAAGGACCCAGCAGCTGCCTCGCACCGCCCGGCAAGCCCTCCTTACCGTCACCGAACCCCTAGAATGGGAAACCATGCCGACCCGCCAGCCAGCTCCGCCAGCTACCACATACGCGCGAGCAGAGTTTGGGGCGATCGAGAGCGACTTTCGACTCTGCGGCATGGATGAGGTCGGTAGAGGCGCCCTTGCGGGACCACTGGTAGCGGCAGCTGTGATCCTGCCCCTGGAATTTAGCCACGAGCTGGTTGCTGACAGCAAGAGTCTGAGCCCCCGCCAACGGGCCATGGCAGCAACTGTTATCCGGGCCCATGCCAGTGCGGTTGCAATCTCCACCATAGAGGTGGAACTGATAAATGAGCATGGAATTGGCTGGGCGAACCAGGAGATCTTTGCTGCACTTGCAGAAGCGATAGATGCAGATGGCCACGCCGGCGACGGCAACCTGCACGTGCCATCGAGGCGTGTGATACACAATCTGGTTGGAGGAGACCGCATCGTTCCTGCAATCGCGGCTGCTTCGATTGTGGCAAAGGTTTACCGCGATTCCCTAATGACGCGATACCACCACGAAACCCCCACCTATTCATGGAGCAGTAACATGGGATACGGGTCACCAGCCCATCTTGCGGCACTCAGAAAGCATGGTGCACATCCTCTCCACCGCACGCTGTTTATAAGAAACCACGTAAAAGAGGCCTCCGGTATTGCCAGTTGTGAGGCGGGCGGAGATGCCAAAAACGAGAAGCATGGCCCAGATGAGTCAACTTAAAACAAGCTCGTCGCGCGAAGTGCGTCGCCCCAGCAGTAGCAACCAGTGCCCCTGGTTCAGGGAGTGCATCAAGAAGTGACCGGGCCCGTCGGAGGAATCGTGGAGGTGTCAGATCTCTCCCACACATTTGGAGAAACGATGGCACTTTGCGGAGTAAGTCTTAGCTGCATCCAGGGTGAGGTATTTACGCTGCTAGGCCCCAATGGTGCGGGCAAGACCACCCTTTTGTCTATCCTCCAGGGCTACCTGCCAGTACAGTCCGGCCAGGTTACTGTGCTTGGGGAACGCCCCTCGCGGAACAACTACGCCATGCGGAGCCGCTGGGGAACAGTCCTTCAAAGCTGTGCCCTTCCACGCCTTCTTACCGTGACTGAGCTTATGTCAATGTACGCTGGGTACTTCGCGTGCAGCAGGGACCCGGCAAAACTGCTGGACCAGGTTGGCCTGGCTGGCAGCGAGAGCAAACGGGTACGACAGCTCTCAGGCGGACAGCAACGGCGACTTGAGATTGCGCTTAGTCTCATTGGCAACCCTTCTCTCCTGCTCCTGGATGAGCCCACCTCCGGCCTGGACCCAGAGGGAAAGCGCGACATATGGCAGCTGCTGGCCGAAGAACGTGCTGCCGGAACCACGATACTGCTGACTACCCACGACATGGAGGAAGCCGAGGTACTGTCAGGCCGAGTGTGCGTCCTGGTGGCAGGAACGATAGTCGCCATGGATTCACCCGATGGAATTCGCGGAAACAGGCTTTCCAGGATAATCCGGTTTTCCCTGCCAGAGGCAAACAGGGTCGCCTTGCCGCATCTGGCTGCCGATATCAGGAAAGAAGGAAACAGGTACCGGGTTGAGAGTCGCAACCCCACTGCTGCTCTCCACATCCTGACAGGCTGGGCGCAGCAACATGGTTTTGAGCTGCTTGAGCTTTCGGTTGAGCAGCCATCCCTGGAAGATGTCTATCTGGAGCTGCTCAAATGAGCGACCCCGCAATGAAGCTGGTGAAGATGACGCTGCACCAGACCCCATATGAGATCAGGCAGTACTGGAGGAGCCCGCCCAACGCTGTCTTTGCCATGGCACTACCGATCATCTTCCTGCTACTGCTGGGCAGCCTGCTTGCAACCATGCCGATCCAGGTAGAGGGCATAACCAGGTACGACCAGTATTTTGTCCCAGCAATAATCGCGTTTGGCCTCATAGGAACAACATTCACCAATCTGGCGATGACGCTCTCCATACGCCGTGAATCCGGCCTGCTACACAGGCTGCGGACAACGCCTCTGCCAGCATCTGCGCTTCTAGCGGCGCTCATCATCAACAGCCTGCTTGTGAGCATCTGTCTTGTCGTCATCATGGGCCTGCTTGGGGTAATGCTTTTTCATGTGGCAATGCCGCGCCATCCTCTTTCCCTGCTAGCTGTCCTTGGGGTGGCATGGATCTGCTTTTGCGCGATGGGTGCCGCTATGGCGACTGTAATTCCAAGTTCCGAGGCAGCTCCTGGGGTCGTAAATGCAGTCTTTCTGCCAGTGGCAGTCGCATCAGGAGCATTCTTTCCGATATCCGGCTCATCCTGGCTGGGCACCGTCATGGTCTGGCTCCCAGTCCGGCCCTTTGTACAGCTCTGTATATCGTGCTTCTCGGCAAGCTCTACTCCTTCCCTTGCTCCGCTGCTCGTGACAGGAATATGGGGGATCGCCTGCTTTGCCCTTGCAGTACGTTTTTTCCGCTGGAGTCCAAAAAGAAACTGACTTTCCTGCGCACCCCTCACGGGGCGCGATCCGCTGCGGTGAGTGCACTCTGCTCACTCGCTTCCCCTGAAACCGGGAAAACCGGCAGCTGCCACTCCGCTATGGCTATGGGTGTGGCTATGGGTGTGGGCCCTTGCCAGCGGACAAGATGGCAATTTGCTTGACAACCGAACGCCTGTTCGCTATGCTCGCCGTATGGCTGGATTTCCCTTCGACGACGAACTTCCACTGGACGTGGCCCCGGTGGACAGTTTTGCTGCCCGCAGGCTGGAGCACCTCTCCAGCATTGCTGGTCTCACCGACGAGATGGTCTTTCGGCTGGCCCGCGCCTACCCGTCACTTGGTGCAGTCTACTCAGCCTCAGAGGCTGAGCTGGGACGGGTAGTCGGGCCAGTTGCTGCCGCCAGGCTTCGCTGGTTCCTGGACTCCCCCCTGCCATGTGGGCGGGGCAGGAGCAGCTCTGTCGGGCACGCTGCGTGAGCTAGCCCGGTCGCCATCCTGCACTGGCGGGATGGGCAGCCAGGCGTGCGGCTCTGCTTCTGCTTTACCCTCTGCGCAAGCAAGGCTGGAAACTCGAATGACCGGTTCTTTGGCCTATGATGGAGGCAAAGCAGATTTTGCAAGCCTAAACTCCTAAAGGAGGGTAAACATGTTCAGCCGCAATACGCCTGACAACTCAGGAGCAAACCACGATGCTGGCAGCCACGCAGGAGACACGCTGGCAGACATCACAACCCGAGCCATTGAGCTGGCAACGCGTGCAGCAGAGCGTGCCTCCCAGGCAGCTGCAGACGCCCGCATCGCAGCAACTCCCGTCATGAGGCAGGCTGCACTGCACAGTGCCGCTACCCTTTCGGAAGCTGCAGAGCGTGCTGCTGTTCTCCTCGCTGAGGCAGCTGAGCGGCTGGCAGACAACTCAGAGGGCACAGGACAGATTGCTGGTGCCGTTGGCCGTCGGGCTGTCGTGGCTGCCATAGAGAGTGCACGGCCGCGCAAGCACCGCAAGTGGCCCTATGCACTTCTTGGCGGGGCACTGGTTGCCGGCGCTGTAGTCGCCTATCTCTCGCCCCTGGCGGATGAACTGCGCGACCGGCTCCTGCTTACCGATGATGACGAGGAAGACGAGGAGGATGAGGCGATAACCCTTCCCTCGGACGACATGGTGAGCGAAGGCAGTCCTGTGGAAGAGGTGGTTGGAGAGCCAGCCCACAACGAGCACCACAGGGCAACACCCAGGCACCACACCACCGAAGGACATCACTCAGAGCAGAACTAGCTTCCCTGCTCCCTGTCCTCACTGCCAGCACCGCGGGAAGGGCCTCTGGTTTGCTGCGCTGGAGAACTGGCGCGAGCCAGGGGTGTGCCCGTGCAGGCTGGGCACATCCACAGTACAACAGCTGGGAATTCTGATCTTCAAATGAGGGGTGACCTGGCCCGGATTACGCGCATGTCGCCTCGTGCACGCAGGGCTCATGTGTTATCAGCACAGGCAGAAACGCCTGAAATGCGCCGCGCATGGTCGACC
>JAJZMA010000113.1:5378-5715 GCA_021850405.1 bacterium | reverse complement strand
CAAAGCATATCTGATTCGGCGGCAGACCGTCCATGATGCCTGCCCCGCTGGCCGAGCCAAAGAGACCCACAGCCAGTCCGTTCAGAAGCAGCAGCAGCGCAAACCAGATGTACGAAAAGTCAATCGGCAGGAAAGTGAGAAGGAGAAAGCTGACTGCTGCGAGCAGCATGCCTCCGGTTGCAAAGGGGCGGGCACCAAAATGGTCAGAGAGAATACCAGATGCTGGGCCAGCTACCAGAAAACCAGCCGTAAGTGGCAGCATGTAGATACCGGCCCATAGCGGTGTTGTGGCAAAGCTGTAGCCATGAAGCGGCAACCAGATGCCCTGTAGCCAGAT
>JAJZMA010000113.1:2986-5368 GCA_021850405.1 bacterium | reverse complement strand
AGCAGGCTTGCGATATTCCCAGCTGCAAACGCCCGGATCCGGAACAGACCCAGCCGGAACATCGGATCGGCCACTTTGGTCTCAATGAGCGCAAATACCAGCAGAAAAACAATGCCTGCCACGATGCCAGCTATGACAGCCGGATTTCCCCAGCCCATGCTGCTGCTGCCGTACGGCATGATCCCATACGTAATGGCAACCAGGAGCGCGATAAGCCCTATCGCAAAGGTGAGATTCCCCCACCAGTCTATCCTGGCTGCCTTGCGAACTCCCTTTTCCTCCAGTTTCCATATCGACCATACCGTCCCAACAATTCCAAATGGCACCGAGACAACAAACACCATGTGCCAGTCAACCGGCGCCAGCAAGCCGCCCAGTATGAGACCAAGAAATGAGCCCGCAATACCAGCAACATTGTTGATGCCAAGTGCAAGCCCCCGCTGGTCCTGCGGGAAGGCATCAGTCAGGATGGCCGCAGAGTTCGCAAACAGGAAGGCGCCGCCGATTCCCTGCACCACGCGCATGGCGATAAGCCAGATAGCCCCGGCAGGCCCATTGAGCCAGGTGACTGACAGCAGGACTGAGCCTATCGTAAAGATGATGAATCCCAGGTTGTACATCTTTACCCTGCCAAACATGTCTCCAATCCGGCCGAAACTTACAACCAGGACCGAGGTAACCACCATGAATCCCATGAGCAGCCAGAGCAGATAGCTCGTATTTGCCGGTACCAGTGGGTTCAGGTGGATTCCCCGGAAGATGTCGGGCATGGCAATAATCAGGATGGAAGAGTTGATCGTAGCCATGAGGATGCCAAGTGTTGTATTGGACAGTGCTATCCACTTGTAATCAAGACCAGGCTTTGTGTGGGCCGTTGCACCATGCGAGCTATCCCCAGCCATACCGCCCTCCATCAACTTTTCGACGTTACCGTTAACGTTAGATTAGTGACTGACATTGTATCACGCCCGACAGATTCGCATTGGGTATGGCCCCTTGACCATCCCGCTATTTGCGGGAGGCGACCATGCGCGATAGCACGACATCAGTAAATTCGCTCGTCTTGGCATCACCACCGATGTCAAGGGTGCGTACCCCCTGCCGAACGGCTTCGAACACCTCGTCATGGATCTTCTTGCCACCCTCCACCAGCGCCGGCTCGGGGGAGTACCGGAGCACCGCTGCTGCTGCAAGGAACATTGCCATAGGATTGGCGATGTCCCGGCCCTCAAGGGAGGGGGCTGTGCCATGGGGTGCCTCAGCCATGACCACTGTGGGCTGGGCCATGTCCTCTCCAAACCCGAGCAAAACTGATTCGCTCCCGGCAATCGTCCCATACAGCTGCAGTACAAAATCACTGAGACAGTCACCATCCCGGTTCAGGGCAGGCACAACCAGTGGCCCCCCGTCATGCATCAGCAGCATCGCGTAGGTCGTATCGATTAGCTGGGGGTTGTATGGCACGTCAGGATGGCGCCTTGCCGCTCCATCCATCTCTTCCTTGAGAAGCCCCTCATAGACGGGAGAGACCGTGTACTTTGGCCCCCCAAAGACAGTTCCGCCTATAGTCTGCGCGTGCCGGAATGAAAATTCCGCCACCGCCCGGCAGGTCGCCCGGGAGATCTGCTCGGTCCGGAAGGCAATTTCATCATCCCCCTCCTTCTTTCTCCACTCTCGCGCGCCGTAGGCATCGTCCACCGCCATGCGGACTACGCTCATGGGTGCACTGGTCGCACCAACCGCAGCTACCCCTGGAATATGATTGCCCGTCCGCAGTATTACCTTGCCATTAACCTCAGCCCGCAGCAGTGCATTGGGACTACCCACGTCTCCCTGGACCTCTGGCGTGATCGTAGCTGCCTTGAGACCAAACCCACACTTGCGCATCTCCCGCGCTGCCTCGTGCACTACCTCATTGTCGCTACGCCTGCGGCTGGCCAGGGAAAGGTCAAAGTGAACCAGATTCAGATGGGCTGCGAGCGCAGGCACCGAAAGAAGACGCAGCGCCTCATGAAGCAGCTCTTCGCCAGTCTGGTCACCGTGCAGGACAACTATAGTGGTGCTCACAACAGTTTTATGAGTTTAGCTGGACGGCGGCCAGCACTGTACCACCATCTGGGTGCTGCACCCCGCCCAGCAACTCCATCTCCGGGCGCTCCATCTGCCAGCAAGCTGCCCACAGGAAAATCACTCGCGGAAATTGAGAAGGTCAGAGATAGCCGCCATCAGGACTCCAACCTGAAGTGGCTTGGTCACCACCGCCGCAGGCCCCATCTGGTGAGCCCTCTCCCGGAGTGCAGTATTTCTGTCATCTACCAGCAGTACCGTACCGGCATCCGGCTCCCGCCCAGCCTGGCGCAAGCCCTGGAAAAACTCCAGGCC
>JAJZMA010000113.1:0-2976 GCA_021850405.1 bacterium | reverse complement strand
CGTCCACCTCCAGGGTCAGATCGAGCAGCAATACATCTGGCTGATACTGGGGCAGAAGCGCCCGGGCCTCCCTCACTGACCGCACCCAGCGCAGCTCGTAGCCGGAGCCATCCAGCTCCATCTTCACATTCTGGGCCGCGCCTGCCTCATCTTCAACCAAAAGAATTTTTTCGTCCATAGGGGCGCATGGTACTCCGCCCCCACAGGCTTTTGCAGCAAAGCGCAGGATTCCCCCCAATTGTGGGAGCAAATGGAGTATATAAAGGAGGCTATGCCACTCTCGTCCATCATCGATGCCATTGCCCGGCTGGTAAGCACGGACCCGGATGGATGGCGCCGCGAAAACGAGCATCCTTCTGCACGATCTCCCTGGGACTGGACCCCCTCCAGGGCAACAGGTACGGTAGCAGCCCGGGCCTCAAAGAGACGCAACGCCGCACAGCCAGTCGAGCTCACCGGACGATGGACTGCTCCGCTGGAACCCGCCAGTGACGCCGACAGCATGCCAGCTGGCTTTAACATTCCCGTCCAGGAGCATGGTGCCGACCCCCGGGATGCGGCAATCTGGCTGCCAGAGACCATGAGACACGCTGCCCAGGCAGAAGTGTCATGGCCCTCCAGGGCCACAGAAAACAGAAAAAAGAAGACTGAGCCAGAGCGGCCAAGGGCCAAACCCGAGTTTACAGAATCACTCTTCTTTGAGCTGGTGCGTAGCCGGCAGTGGAAACGCGCCTACGACCTGCTCTCTCCGCACTGCCAGAAGGTCTGGGGAAGCATAGAAGCGTTTGCTGCCTACCAGCGGGCACAGGGGCTGGACCGGATAGAAAAAATGGAGGTCAAGGCCAGCCGGCTCATAAAAGACTGGGCAGACCCAGAGCATGGCGTAACCTATGCCCTAGCAGCAGAGCTGGATGCCAGCTACACCTTTGCACTGGGAGGAAAGCTCCAGACACAGACCCGCAAGATCCACCTGGTAGCTGAGCAAGGGGCATGGAGAGCTCTTTGCTGCCCATCGGGCAAAGCTGACTGACAGCTCCGCCCCCCCCCAGGTGCGCAGGGGCTGGCCATGAAGGCAGGGCAGGCTAAAAAAGGGGGGCCATGGGCAAACAGACCACCATCACCCACCCGGATGGCACACGCACTGTAGTAAAAACCACAGGCGGCTGCGGCTGCGGTAACTGCTGCCTCTGGTCACTTCTCATCCTCTTTGTTGTTGGCAGCATAGGGACTGCAGGGAGCGGAACGCTGGCAACCGGACTTGGTCTGATCGTAGTCTGCGCTGCCGCCCTGGCGATTGGGATGGCTTGTCTCAACCGGATCCGTAGTGGGAAATGGAGCCTGCGCCAGCCCCCCGGGTAGGCCCAGCCACCTGGCCCAGCGCGAAAACAGGGCAGCAGCCAGCGTACTGGCTCAATGTGCAAGAGCCAGTCTGGAGTGGCAACACTTTTGTATTATTCGGCCGCAACCCGCCTATTTTCAGTCGGGGACCGGTACAATGGCCGCATGGCCTTTACCGGGGCGAACGGGCTGGGCCCAATCGCCCGCACTACTGCGCAGCTCCTGCTCATTGACAGGCAATCGCTCTTTGCCCGCCGTAGCCAGCTGCGCTACCGGGGCAGGCTAAGGACCTCAGATGCCCTGGTTGCTGCGGTGGAAGAATGCCGGCTGGATGGTATGCCACTGGTGCCCGTTGCCCTCTGGACAGCGATCGCGAACTTTGCCAGGGAGGTGGACCCGGAAATCTCCAACCAGCTGGGCATCAACCGGGGACTCGACGCAGTGACAGAGGCACTCTTTTCCGCACAGGGCAGCCTGGCTGCCAAGGTTATAAAGGAGCGTAGCGAGCGGCCAGCCAGGATCATCCCGCTATTTGGCCCGGCAACGATAGTGACTGCCAATGAGGCTTAGGAGAGGGGATAACAAATGAGCTGGGACATCGCAGTCGCAGGATCTGTAACGTTTGACGAGATCACTACTCCAAGGGGACATCGCGACCATGTCATGGGGGGATCAGCAGTCTATTTTTCCCTTTCGGCCTGCCGCTACAGCCAGGTCCACATGAGCGCCGTCGTAGGAGAGGACGGGGAAGAAGAGCTGGCATCACTCTGCCAGGAGCTGCCAATAGACCGGAGTGGTGTGTCAGTTAGCCCCATGCCTACCTTCCGGTCTCACCTGGAGCACGATTTCAATACCTGGATGACATCGAGTGTCCGCACCGAACCAGGAGCATATGTAGGCTGGCACCCGAGACTAACCGGAGCCGCCATGAATGCACCCGTACTCTTTATCGGCAGTACCATGCCCGCACTCCAGCGGGAGGCACAGCTCCAGAGCAATGCACGCCTCTCCGGAGCGGACTCCATGGCCGTCTTTATCTCAGAACAGCACGATGCTGTTAGCGAGGTAGTGCAGAATGCAGACATACTGTTTCTGGATCGCCGCGAACTGTCACTACTGTCGGGTCATGCCCTTGAGGATTTTGAGAAAGGAGCAAAGTCCCTGCTCGGAAAGGGCAGACTCCGGGCAGTAGTGGTCAAAAGGGGTCCACTGGGCGCGACCCTCGTCACACAGGGAACCTGCCTTAGCATGCCAGCAGCGCCTGTCCCGGGAGTAGATGACCCAACCGGCGCTGGGGATGCGTTTGCCGGCGGCTTTCTTGGAGCATGTGCACGGGCAGAGCGTGATGATGAGGCCTTCTTTCCAGAAGCACTCCACGATGCCTTGCTCTCTGCTGCCCCGGCCATCTCGGTATTTGGCACCCATGCCCTGCGCGCATTTGCCTATTCGGAACGTGCACTCCCCGCACCCAGCGGTTCTGCTTTCCAGCGCTAACCTGAGGCACCTCTCTATCCTGCTCCTGCCCTGGGCTACGCGGGAGATGCTGAAAAAAAGTAAAGCTTGCGCAAAAAGATAATCGTGGGTTTTCAGAAACATCGTGGCCAGGGCTGAAGGAAGCGTTAGCCACATTCCAGGCCG
>JAJZMA010000062.1 GCA_021850405.1 bacterium | reverse complement strand
AACACGTTTGCGCCTCTTACGCATATCAGTGCTCTTGAGACTATCGCCCGGGAGCTGGATCTTGAGTTGATTACTACTGTGGCTGAGCCCTATGCACTGGCCAAGGGCTGTGCCAGCGATGACATTGTGGAGATGGGCGGGATTTTCATCGACGTAGGGGGGGGCACCACCGATGTGGCCATGGTGCGGGGGGGAGGGCTGCAGTCCACCAGGATGTTTGCGCTGGGAGGGCGCGCATTTACCAAGCAGATTGCATCCGAGCTTGAGATGAGTCTCGAAGAGGCAGAGCGGTTCAAGATTGCCTACTCAGAGGGAAGACTTGCCGCGCATCAGCGGGCACTTGCACATCGTGCAATAGCACCAAGTGCTGAGGTCTTGCTCCAGGGCGTCGCACTCTCACTCGAGGAGATTGCAAAGGATGAGCCTCTCCCTGCTGCAATCTATATAGCTGGTGGGGGCGGGGCCCTGCCCGAAATCCAGCAGGGCTTGCGCAGCCATGACTGGGCAAGTACTCTCAGATTTGTGCAACAACCAACAGTCAAAATGCTTGCACCTACCGATGTACACGGTATATTTGACGCGACAGGGATGCTGCGCGGTACCCAGGACATCACCCCAATGGGGCTCGCCTGGCACATCGTGCGGCCTGATGAGGATGATACCGACAAGCTTGGGGGAGTGATGAAGAGAGTTATGAAACTGATGAAGGTATAACGACCATGGCAACAGTGCTTCAGGTTCAGCCTAACGATGAAGTGACAGAACTGGTGGAAAAGCTGCGGGCGGACCGCGGGTCCGGTGACATCACCCTTGTGGTTCCGCAGGGCAGCAGGCTTGCGCAGAGCCAGGTCAACGTCCGCCTCCTGGGCCGGTATGCCACCCAGGCGGGGCGCCCAATGGCAATTATCAGCGCGGACCGGCGTGTACTGGCAGCTGCCACTGCTGCTGGCATGCGGTCCTTTGAATCGCCGGAAGAGTATTACGCTGCGACCGGTGAGTACGCTGCAGAGCCGGTGGTTGCAAAACCATCAGCCAGGGAGGTCCATGGCCCAGGCAGCGCAGGACTAGCTGCAGCAGCCGCTACCGCAACCATCGCCACAGAGACCGCTTCGGTGGGACATGTATTTACTGCCGCGCAAGCGGCACCAGCCAGGGGGACTGTGGCGCCGTCCCCAGGTTCACCGCATGGAGGGGCCGCCGTACCGGGTTCACCACCCCCGCAGTCAAAGGACAGCACCGCTGCTTTGGGAGACAGAGGAAAGGGCAGGCTCTATATTCTGGCCGGGGCCATTCTCGTCCTGGGTGTTTTGCTGTTCGCCATCTTTGGTTCGACTGCGACGGTGACAGCCACTATCAATGCAACACCAGTCAGCGTCAACAGCATCATCCAGGGTAGCGCCTCGTCTTCCACTGCGAGCACTCCAGGGCATGTGCTTACCCGGGTACTGTCTGCAAGTCAGAGCCAGGTCATTACTGCCAAGCCAACGGGCACCAAGCTGCTCCCTGCTGTGGCGGCAACGGGCAATGTTGAACTTGAGACCTCGATACCCGCGCCCGATACAGTTTCGGTGACGGTGCCACAAGGGTCAATCTTTGAGACCTCAGACAACCCACCGGTCGTATTTGTAGTCACGCAGACTACCGTAGCTGTGATGCAGGGGCCTCCCGCCGGGAGTCCAAACACCAGTTATGGGGCGCCGAGCAACCCGATCCCGGTGCAGGCCCAGGTACCCGGTACCACTGGCAATGTAGTTGCAGGCGCGATCAACCAGTGGCCCGATAATCCCTGCAACAGCAGTGGCAACGGCAACGGCAATGGCAACTCGGTCGGGTCGTCTGGCTGCCAGTTCCCAGCGTCGCTTCTTGCTGCAACCAACCAGAGTGAAACCTCAGGCGGGGTGAACGCACAGAAGGTGACAGTGTTCTCCCAGGCGGACATCACCTCCCTGAACAGCACAGTCAGCCAGGATGAGACCAGGCTGACTGCTCAGGTGGTGTCCCAGATCAAGAGCCAGGCAAACGGCGATACGCTGGCGATAGACCCGGGGGGAGGTGGTGAGCAGATGACAACGACAGTAACCCCGGCAGTTCCCGCCGTAGGCACCCAGAGCACCGGACTGTCGATAACAGTGAATGTGGCAGGTCAGGCAGCAGCATTCAACGCTGCTGCACTAAAGAACCTGGTCCGGCAGGAGCTTGTCTCAAAGGTTCCCAAGGGGGACATGCTGGTTGCCAATCCCACCATACCGGTACCAGCAGTTACCCAGGCTTCGGCCAACGGGATAGTCATATTCAGTGCCTCCGCCTCGGGCTATGACCAGCCCAGGGTCAATTTTGCCCAGCTGAAAAAGGAACTCGCCGGAAAATCCTCCTCAGCGGCGAGCAGTCTCATCCGGTCAGCCATGGGGGGCAACCTGGTGCAGTCGATAATTATCAAGGAAAGCCCCTTCCCGTTTTTCACGCTGCCAGTTTTCTCGAATCACATCCAGATAAATGAGAAGGTGATTGCATCCTGAGTGACTGGCTTCTTCCAGCGCTCGGACTTGATCCAGGTGAGGCCAGGGTGGGCGTAGCAATAGCAGGTAGCACTGGAATCATGGCAACGCCCCTGCCATTTTTGCCAGCGCGCCCGGCTGCCAGATTCTGGAGTCTGCTTGACACTGTTGTGCAGGAAAACCAGATACAGACTATGGTTGTTGGCCTTCCACTCCACGCGTCTGGCATCGAAGGGGACGGCGCTGGTCGTGCGCGTCTGCTGGCGAACCAGGCAAGTGAGCGGTATGGGTTTTGCGTAGAACTGTGGGATGAGAGATTTACAACTGCCCACGCCAGGCGACTCCTCCAGGAATCAGGTATTTCGTCGCGGGATGAGAAACGCAGCATTGACAGTCTGGCGGCCACGCTGCTGATTGAGAGCTGGCTACAGAGGCGCAGCGCAAGCATGGCCGGATCCGGAGGCACCGGTGCTCGTGAACGCTAGCAAACTGCACCATGGCAACCGGATTGGGCTCATACTGAGTGCAATATTTGCAGTACTGATTGTTGGTGGAGGCTTCGCCTGGGTCCACCAGCAACTGGGCGCCCCTGGAACATCCAGAAAACCAGTGCGGGTGACCATAGCAAGCGGGGAAAGCCTGCAGCAGGTGGCAACAGAGCTTGGCAAGCTGCGGCTTGTGAACAATACAGACGTTTTCCTTGCCTACGCAAAGCAGGCAGGACTGGCGCCCAGACTTAGGGCAGGGACTTACTTCCTCGACAAGGCGATGAGTGCGCAGCAGGTCGTTTCTGACCTTGAGGCAGCACCGGCTGGTATCCAGAATGCGATAACCCTCCCGGATGGGCTTACTGATCACCAGATGGCTGCCATCATTGGCAGTAGCCATGCCGTCTCCATAAGCTCAAGCAGTTATCTTGCGGCACTCCAGCAAAACTATCCTTTCTCCTTCCTGGGTTGGCGCCCGGCCGGCAACACTTCAATGGAAGGATTCATGTTCCCCGACACTTTTGATCTTCCAGCGCATGCCACGGCACGTCAGATCGCCACCCTGCAGCTGTCCGATTTTGCCCACCGTGCTGTTCCATTACTTTCACATCCGCCCACTGGATACACCCCATATCAGGCGCTCATCGTTGCATCGATTGTGGAGAAGGAAGCAAAAAATGTGGGGGACTATCCGCTGGTCGCGGGAGTCATCTACAACCGGCTGCGGATTGGAATGGACCTCCAGCTGAACACCACTGTCCTGTATGGGCTCGGGCTGACCGGCGGCAACCTGTCCAATGCACAGCTTGCCAGGAATACTCCCTACAACACTTACCTGAACGCCGGCCTCCCACCCACGCCTATCTCAAACCCAGGCGTTGCAGCGATAACCGCTGCTGTCCGGCCTGCTGCAACCAGCTATCTCTATTTTGTCTCGGATAGCTGTGGCAATCTGCACTACAGTGTCACAGCCCAGCAGCACAACCTGCAGGTGCAAAAATACATGTACACGTCTGCGTGCAGTCCTGGCCCAGCTGGGAGCAGTACCACATGAAGGTTACATGGCTTATCCCCGTCATTCTGGTTGCAGGCGTGCTCATTGGCTATGGGTCGGGCCTCCTTGCCGTCTTGCTGGAGGTGCGGGAGAAGCTTCAGGAGGAGGAGGCGCGCGACCAGCGCGACTACGTACTGCGGAAGCAGGAAGCAGAGGACAAGGAGGAGACCTTCAGGGAAAAGCCACCACGGGCAGACCGGTATGGGATGACCTGGATGGAGCAGGTAGCATCACCAGCGCTGGTGGCAATCCTGTTTATGCTCTTTGTCCTGTTCTCTCCAGCACGCCATAACCTGCGCAGTCTGCTTCCCGACCTTTTATGGGTGGTCGTCTTTGTCCACATCGCACTTTTTGACATAAAGCACGGCTACATACTGAACTGGGTGACCTATCCTGCTCTCCTGGTGGCCCTTGTGCTCTCCTTCATAACGCCAGGAGTGGGGTTTATCCCCGCGCTTGTGGGGGCGGTCGTCGTATACCTTTTCTTCGCGCTGCCCAGTCTGATAGCGGGGGGACGCCTCATCGGTGGTGGCGATGCCAAGCTTGGTGCTATTGTTGGAGCTGTCACCGGACTTGGACTGCATCCGGTCAACTTCACGGCGCTGGAAGCGGTCTTTCTGGGGGTACTGCTTGGCGGGCTAGCTGCCATTTTCATGCTGGTCACCCGCTTGAAAGGCTTGCGGGATTCAGTTGCCTATGGACCTTTTATCTGTGCAGGTGCCATATTTGTATTGTTCCGGGGGATCTAGGAGACTTTCGATGAAATTGTTGGGAGATCTGTCATGGCATTGAGTGGGGCCGGCCCAAAGGTCCATTACCTTCCCGGCGAAAATGCGCTGCTGATTACCCGCCAGCATCCAATCGTGCTGGTACCGGCCCTGTTCTGGGGGGTTGTCATCCTGGTTGGTGGCTTCTGGATCTCCTTCTTCCTGGCTGGCATCGGCAGCACCACTGTGTCAGGGGTCGCCGTACCCGCCATAAGCGGAACCCCCATAATGGCGCTCCGGTTGCTTGTACTTGTGGTCGGCGTTGGTATTCCACTGAAACGGTGGGCAGTCTGGCGGTTTAGCACGTTCACTCTTACCGATCACCGCATCCTGGTCCAGCATGGGGTATTTTCACGCACAACTGAATCCATCCCCCTGGACAGGATCCAGAACACTGTTGTCCACCAGTCCTTTATTGAATCCATGCTTCATATCGGCCGGCTCGAGATAGAGTCAGCCAGCAGGGAGGGAGTGGAGATCCTTACGTACATTCCGGAGCCGGCCAACTGGGACACGGCCCTCATGGAACAGACCGAGCGATACCGCACCGGTATGGCTGGCCAGGCCATGCAGGCCGGAGGGGCTCCTGGTGGACCGCCTGGCAGCAATGTCAATGTGAGGGGACGCCCCATGCCATGGCAGGACGATGGGCTTTCCTGACGTGCAGGAGAACAGTCATCCTGTGTAATCTGGAGCTGGACGAGCATTTCACGTAGGCAGTCTCTCTGGTGGAAGAGTGCTCCTGCGAGGGCTGTCCGGTAGGCCACGATGGACACATGGGGTAAAGGAGTAGGACATGATTACAGCTGGAGATCTCCGCCCGGGCCAGACCGTTGAGCGGGACGGCTCCCTGTTTCAGGTCGTAGATTTTGCCCACGTAAAACAGGGCCGGGGGACTGCTTTTGTACGGGCAAAGTTTAAA
>JAJZMA010000109.1 GCA_021850405.1 bacterium | reverse complement strand
AGATCTGCGCGGAGTACACGCTTGCGCATGCGGATGTTTTTTGGCGTTATCTCCACCAGCTCATCATCTTCGATAAAGTCCAGGCACTCTTCCAGACTCATCTCATGGGGAGGCACGAGCTTTATCGTCATATCCTCAGTGGAAGAACGGATATTGGTCTTTTGCTTCTGCTTGGTGACGTTTACGTGCATGTCACCTGGCCGCCGGTTCAGCCCTACTATCATCCCCTCATATACTGGGGTTCCTGGTCCAATGAAGGGCTGACCCCGCTCCTGCAGGGAGAGCAGTCCGTATGCCACTGCCATTCCATCCTGGCTTGCTGTAAGAACACCGTTACGACTGGTGCCAGGGAGGTGGCGCCATGGTTCCCAGCCGATCACCCTTGACGCCATGACACCTGTTCCCCGGGTGAGGGTGAGCATCTGGCTGCGCAACCCGATCAGCGCGCGGGTAGGTGCATGGTAGGTAATCCGGACCATGCTGTCATGGTTGTCCATGTTCTGCAGCTGGGCCCCCCGGGAGCCAAGTGCTTCAGTTACTGCGCCAACTGCCTCGTTGCTGCAGTCAATTACACACTCTTCCACCGGCTCGTGGCGCTGTCCATTAATCTCCCTGGTGATTACTGCCGGGCGGGAAACCTCGAATTCAAACCCTTCCCTCCGCATCGTTTCAATGAGCACAGCCAGATGCAGCTCCCCCCGGCCGCTTACCTCAAAAATGTCTGCCGTGGGGCCATCCTCAACCCGAAGCGCAATGTTTGTCTGCAGCTCCCGCTCCAGTCTTGCCCGGAGCTGGCGGGAGGTACTGCTGGCGGTTGCTTCCCGCCCTGAGAAGGGCGACTGGTTGACAGAGAACTGCATGCGGAGTGTGGGTTCACCGACTATCATCCGGGTTAGCGGCTCTGGGTGTTCTGCGTCTGCAATCGTGTCGCCTATCGATACGTTGGAAAGGCCACTTATATAAACGATGTCCCCAACAGTAGCGGACTGGACCGGGATCCGTGAGAGCGCCTCTACGCTAAGGATTGTGGCTACCTTCTGTCTGGGACTTAGCCCCTCTGCCTGACAGGTGACCACCGTTTCACCCACAGTGATCCGACCCCGTGACACCCTGCCTATGGCGAGTTGTCCGCTGTAGGGGTCATAGTCGAGGTTGCTCACGAGAATCTGCAGCGGGGCCTCCATGTCTCCTTCTGGTGGGGGCACGGTGTTGCAGATTGTTGTGATGAGCGGTTCCAGCGAAACGCCAGGTTCGTCGAGGGAGAGGGTGGCCGTTCCCTCTTTGGCGTTGGTATATACCACAGGTGCGTCCAGCTGATCCGGATGCTGGGCCAGCTCCAGCAGAAGGTCGTGGGTTGCCTCGACAGTCTCCTGCGGGCGAGCATTTGCCCGGTCAATCTTGTTGACCACAATTATTGGCTTCAGGCCGAGCAGCAGCGCCTCCTTGAGCACTACCCTGGTCTGGGGCATGGGACCCTCTGCGGCATCCACCAGTAGAAGGCAGCCATCTGCCATGCCAAGGACCCGCTCCACCTCTCCGCCAAAGTCGGCATGGCCCGGCGTATCGATTATGTTCAGCTTTATGCCGTGGTAGATCACAGAGGTGGTTTTGGCAAGGATGGTGATTCCCTTTTCCCGCTCAAGGTCATTGGAATCCATGATCAGTACCCCTACCTGCTCATGCGCGGCAAATACCCGTGCCTGCTTTAGGAGTGCATCCACGAGTGTGGTTTTGCCGTGGTCTACATGGGCGATGATAGCGACGTTGCGCAGGTCATCCCGCCGGCTAGATGTCATTCCTTCATTGTGGACTATGCCGGCCGTGACAGGCAGTTGCCGTTTGGCAGGTTTATGGGAAGCGTCGGGGGGCTGCCAGGGCGCTCACCGGTGCCGGGAGTGGTCCGGGAGGACAGTGGCTCTCGTGCTGGCGGGGAATCCTTTTGACTATTCCGGAAAATCGTGTAGCAGGGTCGCCTGCGGATTTTCTCCAAACAGGGTTGTCGCCACTATCTGGAACAGGCCATACATGTCAGATGCGGTATCGAAATCGCGTGTTTCCTGATAGGTAGTGCCGTGGGCAACTGTCTCAATCCTGAACTGGTTGCAGGAGATCCATACCGTGGAGTTGCCCGACTTGGTCCTGTACCAGCCGTCTTTGGCGTCAGCCCAGGCGACTGCATTCTTTATGCTCCGCAGGTAGATTCTCCGGAAGATGATGTCGATCACATCCAGGCCCCTGCCATCCAGGCTGCTGCTCTCCAGGCTCCTGTTTTCCATCAGCTTCTCCCGCATACTGCGATAAGTCCGGGACCGATTATACTCGTGCCGCAATGCCCAAAGATAGCGCAGTGACTGGGAAGGTCCACCTGTGTGGTGTGAACTACAGGAGACACGGGAGGAGGTCCTGTCTGCCGCTTCAGGAGGGGGAGGGGACGGGCTCCTCTCCAGTGCTTGCGCCAGTCACGTGCCGGACGCCCCAGATAAGCAGGGCTACCAGGCTTCCTATAAGCAGGGCTGCAGCCGGCGCGATGGCGAGCCCATCCGGGGTCGCTACGGTCGCTGTGACTATTGCCACCTCCACTACAAGGCTGGATGCAAGACCACAGAGGACTGCCACGCGCTGCCGGTGCCGCGCCCAGGAGACCCACATGGCGTAATTGGCGCAGGCAGCCGCAGTTCCCGAGACTCCAAAGGTGAGAAACCAGGAGCGCTGGACCTGGAAGCCAGCGCCATAGAGGTGGTCCACGATGAAGGGACCGAGCACCACCAGAAATACTGTGGCACACGTCATGAGCAGGAAAGTGGCACAGGCACCTACTACAATGAGCAGTCCCCCACGTCTTGCTATCTCACCGTAGAAGGCAGTTACCACTGATCCAGTCACAATCATGCACCCAGTTACTATCAGCTGGGCTGAGGCAAAGTTGCCTGCGATGGAAGCAGCCAGGTCATGCTTGGCAAGCAGCAAGGGGGTAGACCAGAGCCCCCAGAGCGCTGTGGATGCCACCGCTGCGATGAGCGATGCATTACCGAGCCTCGCTTTCGGCGGCTCGGACTGGGTGTGGCTGCTTCCAGCTGGTTTTTGGCCCAGGGCGACAAACAGGATGATAGCGGTGAGCACCACCGGTGCCAGTGAGGCCAGCAGCGCAGCATCCGCAATGAAGGCGGTGTGGCCAGCCACTACTCCCAGGGCAAGCCGCACCAGGGTGGTTCCAAACATGGTGATGGCTATGAGCCGTAGGCGGGATGTCCCAACTGCGCCTGCATTCGGCAGCGCGCCAAAGATGGTGGCTATCCAGATCAGCCCGGCAAGGGCTACCGGGACCGGGCTCGCAAGGACGAGGAAGTGCTGGATCGGGATGACCAGGGCGACGATGGCGGCGGTGAGTGCCCAGAGCGGCCACATGCGGATCCCCTGGGAGAGCACCACGTGGCGGGCATGGCGGGGATGGAGCGCCACCTGTCTGGCTACTGCGTAGGTGATCCCGTTGGCGAGAAAGCTCACCACGATCCCGATGGAGAGCAAAGGCCCGATGATGGCGTAGGTGATTGCGCCCCCTGCCCGGGCGACTATTACATTGAAAACGAGGGCAGACAGGCCTGAGATGGCTCCTGACCCAACGAGAAGAATGGTCCCTATTGTGAGATTGCGGTTGGTGGTCACCGGCTCGGATGTCACCGTGACCGGGAGCAGCACCTCCAGTTCAGGATCAATCGCCACAGCACTTTCCAACAGCCGCCATGCTGCACGCCCAGCCTTCAGGCTGCTCGTCTCCCGGAAGGCAGACGTGGCGGCTGGATATGGGTCGCCAGTGACTACGGTGCTGGACGGGGGATGGAATCTCGGTCATGGCATGGCTCCCAGGAGGTATTGTCGCCACGGGCGCAGAGCACGCTCCTCGCCATAGGCGGCCCTTTGTGCGTTGCCAATGGACACGGTAACAGAAACCCGGCTCAAGCGGACATCATTGGTTTTTTTGGGGGGCACAGTCTTCTGGCTCGCTGGGCAGGTCCAGCCGCCAGTCCTGTCTACGCAAGCAAGCCTGTGGAGTCCCCTTCTCCTGGAGGCAACCCAAGGGGGGCATAGGGACCTGCATGCCCTGCGGTCCACTGCCCTCGCGCTCCGCGATCCAGGTCTCGAGGGTTTCCTTTAGTCCTGAAAGTGGCAGCTGAAGCTGAAGCGTGCTCCCTTGCTTCAGAAGGGCTGGCCGGGCTAGCTACTCGTCTGGGGTGTTGGCGTCTCTTCCAGACTGCATGGCTTTCTTGGCAGCCTCGCGGCGTGCCGCTTTCTGGGTGGACGGAGCCTTGGGCTTCTTGGTTTCCTTCTTTGGGGCGCCTCTGGTCTTTTCTGCCACTTGTTTCTCCTTATCCTTTATAACAGGTGCTGTAGCAGCGTTCCTTGCGCTGGGAAAGCTCAAAGGCTGCGCGCTGCTTCCCTGTGGGTAGATGACTCTCCATATTCAATCTTATCCGCAAATTAGTGCGCAATGGTAGCCGGGGCACCTCGCCGGCGCTCCTGACGCAGATGCGGGTCATGCGGCCGCCCGTTCTTGAGGAAGCGCTAGATCTATGGGCCGGACGCCACCATGACCAGGGCGAGCGCTACGCAAGCCGAGTGGAGCCCATACGCCCGACGGATAATCAATCAGACTTTGGCATTAAACTCCTCCAGCCGACCGTTGGAAATGCCGTACTCTATGGCCTTGAGAGTCATGTCTCGATGGTTGCACACGTGACGAAGGAAGCCAGCCGTGAACGACGAACCCGCGAGCAGTAGCGATCCAGCAACGTAGCATCCTCTTCCCGCGTGTGGTCGCCTGCGGAAGATCTCGCAAAACTGCTTCTTCATCGCGTAGGACCGCCACAGAGCGCCCCCTTGCCCTCGCAGTGCCGCGAGCTGGATCCTCGGGTTCTCGCTCAGAGTGCCGGGTTTCTTGAGCAGGGCCCCGCGCGCCTCTTTGAACGACTTGGCGTACTGCGGATCCGATATACCTCGGAGTTGCTGCCAGAGCTCCCGTCGAACGTCGTCAAATGCCTCACTGACGAGTTTGACGAGGTGAAAAGGATCGGCACACACCACCGCCTGTGGCGCATGCCGTTCATTCCGGAAGGACTTGAGAAGCGCCGGGCCCAGATCCATGCTTACTGCCTCAATCTGAGCGGGGTGTTCCGTGCCCACTTCGTCGAAGAACCTGTTGGGTGTCGCGGCGTCCTTGCTCCTGGCTCCACACACTACGCGGCGGCGGTCCTGGTCGACGACCAGGGTCAGATACTTGTGGTGCTTGCGCCAACTGATTTCATCGATGCCAATGCGGAACAGTCCACTGAGCCGCTGAGCATCCAGATCAGTTGCCACCATACGCCTACACACGCACCCCACCGTGCGCCACGACTCCCAGTACAGTCGGCACACTGCCGTCTTGTCCATGCGCGTCACCTGCCAGGTGATGAGATCGTCCAGATCACGGGTGAGATTGGTGCCCTGGGGAGCGAACGGCGCGCCTTTGGTCACCACGCCATGCGTGGGACACCGCAGTCGCCACAATGACGCTCGTAGTTTGAGCTGCCACACACTCCGTCCAGGTGCCACCAGCTCGGTATCACCGGCCGTGCGTCGTAGCGTGCTCTGGTCGAATGTCGGCAGTGAGGACAAATGAGGCGGCGCCGCCGTATGGCCCGCTTCACTGACACCATGTTGAGAGTGAACTCGCCGGACGTCACCGTCACACCGCCAAGGTACAAAAGACGCTTAAATGCAGTAGTGATGCGCGTGGGGCGGGGCTTCCAGAATCATTGGTTTTA
>JAJZMA010000091.1 GCA_021850405.1 bacterium | reverse complement strand
GAATTCATCACTTACCCGTACCGAGTTGTTGGAGTTCTGGAAGAAGATGGATGAGTAGGCTTCTCCGGTGAAACTTGGGTCGTATCCTGCATCTATGAGTGCCCAGGCCTTTTTTTCCTCTTTTACCTTGCAGGTTATGAAATCCTCTATATCAGGATGGTCAGCGTTGAGGATGACCATCTTGGCTGCCCTGCGAGTGGTGCCCCCGGACTTGATCACTCCCGCAAACGCATCAAATCCTTTCATAAAGGAGACAGGTCCAGAGGCAATACCCCCACCGGAAAGGGCTTCTGCCGAGGAGCGCAGGACGCTCAGATTGGTCCCTGCACCGCTGCCATATTTGAATAGCATCCCTTCGGTCTTGGCCAGGTCCAGTATCGACTCCATCCGGTCTTCGACACTGTTTATGAAACAGGCAGACGCCTGTGGCCTGCTGCCCGGAACGCCAATGTTGAACCATACCGGGCTGTTGAATGAGAGCTTCTGGTGCAGGAGGAGGTATACCAGCTCATCATGGAATGCCGTTGCATCTGCTTCCGTAGCAAAGTAGTTGCCTTTCACTCCCCAGGTTGTGATTGTGGTAGCCACCCTTCCTACCAGCTGCTTTACACTGCGCTCGCGCTCCGGAGAATCAAGCTTGCCGCGGAAGTACTTGCTTACCACAACATTTGTTGCTGTCTGGGACCAGGATTTTGGTATTTCACAGTCGGTCTGCTCAAACACCACCTCACCCTTCTCATTGGTGATGGCAGCGGTGCGCAATTCCCATTCCACCGATGCAAATGGATCAGCCCCGGCAGTTGTAAAACGCCTCTTCACCGTTAGTCCCGAAGGCTTTCCGTTCACTTCTATGGTCCCTGTAATCGCGTCACTTGCAGGAGCATTCTTGCTGGCTGCGCCCGATGAAGAACCGTTCTCCGCAAGGGAAGTGTCGGTGGTTGCGTGTTTGCGGGCCCGGATATCCATGTGCTTTACCTCTGCAATCTTGTTTTGTCCGCTCATCCTGCGGGAAGGGTCGACTAAGGAAGGACGTAAGAGACCTAAGCTGTTTCCTTCAGCTATGAGTACCAGCTGTTTTCCCCAGTTTTTCCACATGTTGTGGTGCCGGGGGTTGTTGACCCCCATATCTTGAACCTCGCGCGGTCTGGCGTCAAGGGGCACACGTGCGCTCTGTAACAGCCACTGGCCTTGCGTGATGTGCCCCGGGTTGCCGGAGTGGGGCGGGAGCACGGGAGGCAGGTGGCCACGATCGAGAGGAAAGTCATGCAAGAGCCCATCTGTTTCTGGCATTCTTTCCTTCCTGTCCTTGCTACCTGCCCTGCGGCCTGGGGTGGTCATGAGATAAAGCAGTGGAGCTACACGTGCAGTGCGGTGGTGAAGGTGTTGTCGTGAAAAAAAGGGGATCCTGCCATGAGTGTTAGTGCAGCTGCGATAGAGGCCCTGATGCAGGAGCATCGGACGTTTGCACCTTCGGAAGACTTTGTCCGGAGCGCCCGGGTGAGGGACAACTCCCTCTATGAACAGGCAGAGCAGGATGCAGAGCAGTTCTGGGCGGAGCAGGCGCGTCATTACATCTCATGGGCGACCGATTTTGATCAGGTGCTCGAGTGGAAGCTTCCCTTCGCAAAATGGTTTCTCGGTGGCAGGCTTAACGTTTCCTACAACTGTCTGGACCGCCACGTACAGGCGGGCCGTGGCGACAAGGTGGCTTTTTTCTGGGAAGGCGAACCTGGCGATAGCCGGGTAATCACATATCAGGAGCTGCTGGATGAGGTCTGCAGGACCGCCAATGCCCTAAAGCAGATTGGGGTCAGGAAAGGGGATCGGGTTGCCCTCTATCTGCCCATGATTCCAGAGCTTGTAGTGAGCATGCTGGCATGCGCGAGGATCGGTGCTGTGCACTGCGTCGTATTTGCTGGTTTTAGCGCAGAAGCGCTCGTGGACCGGATCACAGATTCTGGTGCAACCTTGCTCGTCACCGCAGATGAGGCATGGCGTCGGGGCAAGAAGGTTCCCCTGAAGCAGAATGCGGACCGTGCGCTTGTGGACGTGAAGCATGAGGTAAAGATGCTGGTGGTACGCCGTACCGGAGGGGAGGTGGAATGGCGGCAGGAACTGGACAGCTGGTATCACGAGCTGGTGCCACAGCAGCCGCCACTTTGCGACCCGGAGCTTATGGATTCCGAGGATCTTCTTTTCACCCTCTACACCTCTGGAACAACGGCCAAGCCAAAGGGAATAAAGCACACAACGGCTGGCTATCTGCTCCAGGCCATGTACACGCATGATCTGGTGTTCGATATCCAGCCCGATACTGTTTACTGGTGTTCAGCTGACTGTGGCTGGGTGACTGGTCACACCTATATCGTGTACGGCCCCCTTGGAAACGGGGTTACTTCGGTCATGTATGAGGGCGCACCGGATTTTCCTGAGCAGGACCGGCTCTGGTCCATCGTGGAAAAGCACCGGGTTTCCGTCCTGTACACAGCCCCAACTGCAATTCGCGCCTTCATGAAATGGGGAGACCAGTTCCCCGGCCGGCATGATCTCTCCTCCATCCGCCTGCTGGGGAGTGTTGGCGAGCCAATCAACCCGGAGGCATGGATGTGGTACCGGGACAAGATCGGAGCAGGGGTTGCTCCAGTGGTGGATACCTGGTGGCAGACCGAGACGGGCGGGATAATGGTGGCTCCATTGCCTGGTCTCTTGCCGCTGAAGCCAGGATCAGCCACGCGCCCACTGCCCGGGATATTTGCAGATGTTGTGGACGAAGCTGGAAAGTCGGTAGCCCCTGGGCAGGGTGGCTACGTGGTGCTGACCCGTCCCTGGCCAGGAATGCTCCGGGGAATCTGGGGGGATGACGACAGGTACAGGGAGACATACTGGAGCCGCTACCCGGGATGCTACTTTGCCGGTGATGGGGCTCGCAGGGATGAGGACGGCTACTTCTGGTTCATGGGAAGGGTGGATGACGTTATGAACGTCAGTGGGCATCGTCTTTCTACGGCCGAACTGGAATCAGCACTGGTCTCGCATCCTGCTGTAGCAGAGGCGGCTGTTGTGCCCCGGGAGGACGCGCTTACCGGCCAGGCGATCATCGCCTATGTGACGTTGCGCTCAGGCTTTCGGGAAAGAGCAGAGCTCGCCGAGGAGTTGCGCGCGCACGTGGGGAGTCAGATTGGTGCCATCGCCAAGCCCAGGTCCGTAGCTTTCACGCCGGACCTGCCCAAGACGAGATCGGGCAAGATCATGAGAAGGCTCCTGCGGGACATTGCAGATGACAGGAAACTTGGGGACACCACCACCCTTGCCGATCCAGAGATTGTGAAGGAACTGCAGGCACGGGCTCATGAGGAGCGGTACAGCTCCGAGTAGCGGCCCAGGGGGCAATCATGGAAGCTGCTCCCTTTTGTGAGCGATGCGGCCATTTGGCCGAGTATGCTGGGAAGGATGAATTGGTGTTGCCCCGGGTTGCCCTCCCTGCTCCTGCTGGGAGGGGTTGTGCCCAGGGTGGGGCGGTTTGCCGGGTGGAGAGATGAGTGACGAGATACAGATAGTGCTTCCTCCGCTGGGAGAGTCGGTAAAGGAAGGAACTGTTGCGCGGTGGCTTAAACTCCCTGGCGCAACCGTAGCTGAAGGCGAGACAGTGGTAGAGGTGACCACTGACAAGGTGGATATCGAGGTTCCCTCACCTGCTTCCGGCACCATATCTGCGGTAGAGGTGGCGGAAGGGGCAACCGTTCCGGTTGGCGCCGTGCTGGGGATGGTCAGGGCGGGAGTGCAGGAGCCAGCGGCAGAACCTGCGGATGGGGGCAGTCCTTCGCTGCGGAAGGAAGGCAATAGAGCGGGCGCCGGAGAGGAGCCAGTACTGGCTATGCATGATGTCGTACTCCCTCCCATGGGTGAATCGGTAAAGGAGGGCACCATTGCAGCCTGGGCGGTTTCGCCTGGTGCAGAGGTGGCGGAGGGAGAAACGCTGGTAGAGGTAACCACAGACAAGGTGGACATTGAGGTCCCAGCGCCGGTCGCCGGCCGCCTGGTGGAGCAGGTCGCTGCTGCAGGCAGCACTGTTCCTGTGGGAGCCGTGATTGGCCGCATGGCGCCTTCCGCCGGTGACAAACTCCCCTTCGCGCCCGCTGGGTCCGGGCC
This sequence comes from bacterium, assembly GCA_021850405.1. Classification (GTDB taxonomy): domain Bacteria; phylum Chloroflexota; class Dormibacteria; order Aeolococcales; family Aeolococcaceae; genus JAJZMA01. Next base: position 1,709 of record JAJZMA010000091.1, on the reverse strand, counting down.
AGATCTGCGACAGGCAGGGAGGGAGGCTCCAGAATCTGCCCCACGTTCTGCAGGCAACGCTGCAGATACGTTTGCAGTGGATCCTGCTGCTCTCGCCCATCTCTCCCCACTGGCAAGGCGCAGGGTTGCCGAGGAGGGAATTGCCCTCTCTGCTATTCCTGGGCAGGGCAGTGGTGCAGTGGTCAGGGCGGCAGACGTTTCTGCCGCACAGTCCCAGCCAGCTGCTGCTTCCCCAGGCCCTGCAGTTCCCCTTTCCGCCGATGCGGTTCCCTTGCGGGGGCCGTACGGAGCACTGGTAGATGCGATGGAAGCGAGCCGCAGCATTCCTGTGGCTACGTCGTTTCGGGAGATGGCGGTAGCAACGCTCGTCTCCCAGCGAACCGCGCTAAACAGCGCTCTGCGCTCCGCGGGGCTTGCCACACTTTCCTATACCCATCTTGTCGCATGGGCGATCGTTTCGGTCGCACGTGAGTTTCCGGATCTGGCGGTCAGGTTCGAGAGGGGGCCAGACGGGGTGCCAGCACGTGTTCCAGCCGGTGTGCATCTTGGGATTGCGGTCGATGTTACCCGCAAGGATGGCAATCGCTTCCTCATGGTGCCGGTTGTCCATGACGCTGCCGGGATGGGGCCATCACAGTTTTTTGCCGAGTACAACCGCCTCGTGGAGGCGGCCAGGGCCGGCTCGCTGACCAGTGGGGATCTGCAGGGAGCCTCCATGACGCTCACCAATCCGGGCGGGCTGGGCACCACTGGCTCTGTGCCCCGGCTTATGGTGGGGCAGGGCGTGATCCTGGCACTGGGTGCGCTGGGCCTGCGGCCAGAGTTTCGCCACCTGTCCCCTGAGCAGGCCTCGGCACTTGGCATCTCCCCGACCATGACAGTTACCAGCACCTATGACCACCGTGTCATCCAGGGGGCCCAGTCGGGGGAGTTCCTCCAGCGCCTGGAGCAGCGGCTCGATGGGGCGGCTGACTTTTATGGGCAGCTGTGGAAGGCTTTTGGGCTGGACCAGCAATCCTCTGCTGACCATCCTTCTGGACAGGCTCTGCCTGCTTCAATTGCCACGCCAGCTACACCCAGCCAGAGCAGCCCGGCGGGGCTGCGCAGCGCCATTGCGGGGGCGGAGCTGTTGCGCAGCTTTAGGGAGAATGGTGCCTACGCGGCAAGGCTTGATCCGCTTGGCTCTCCGCCACCAGGACATCCCTCCCTCCTGCCCAGGAACCATGGGCTGGACGACGCTGCCATGGCAGGAGTGCCTGCCCAGGTGCTCGACTGCTTCCTTCCAGGGAGCACACTTGCCAGCCTGCTGCCTGGACTGCGGGCAACCTACTGTGGAACCGCAGCCTTCGAGGTAGAGCAGGTGGCATCCCCGGAGGCCCGGGAGTGGCTGCACCGGCAGATTGAGGCGCAGCTGCCCAGGACGACCCTCTCTGCTGAAGAGAAAAGGTGGCTGCTTTCGGAACTGTCTTCTGTGGAGGCACTGGAGCAGTATCTGCGTCGCCAGTTCCTTGGGGAAAAGACTTTTTCCTCAGAAGGGCTGGATGTGATGATCCCGATGCGGGAGGTGATGCTCGGCCAGGCAGCAGCTGCCTCTATGGCTCATGTGGTAATCGGGATGTCCCACCGGGGAAGGCTGGCTACCGTGGCCCAGGTTTGCAACCGCCCCTACGATGACATCATTTCGCTCTTTGAGCATTCACGGTCGACTG
>JAJZMA010000162.1 GCA_021850405.1 bacterium | reverse complement strand
TCAGCATTGTAGTTAAGTCGGGCCAGCAGTTTTTCCCTCTCCCGCATGGCAGGGGTCACGTCAACCCCAATGCAGGATACGGTAGCTCCCCCATGGGGCTGAGTCTCAACATGGGTAACCCAGGCGACGGAGCGCACCACGCCGCCCCTGCCAAGGAGCGGTGCCTCAAAGTAGCCAGGCTCCCTGCCGTGGAGGACTGAGCGCAGAAAGCGCTCGTAGGAGTGATCGCGCTCAGGAGCCGGGACCAGCACATCCACCCAGCGGGATCCCAGAACGCGTTGAGCGTCGATGCCGACAACCCTGGCCAACCGGGCGTTGATCATAAGGACCAGGCCCTCACGGTCCAGCACCATGGAAAAGACGCTGTGCCCCAGCATATGCGCGAAATGACTCGCAAAAGCCCCTTCTCCAAGGCCAGCATCCTGCGACACCCGAAGGCTCATGCCAGGCTTCCGAGCCGAGCTAGCGGCTGGCCTGTACCCAGGGCAGGCCCTACCGGCCCGCATGCCAGCGTGAAAATAGCACAATCCTGCAGATCCATCTTTGCGGATGCATGGTGCACAGAACAGAAGTCGGCTGCCCGGTTAGTATATGGCACATGCCACATACTGCCACGTCACCTGCAACACGTACGCTCCAGTCGCAGAATGCAACGAACCCGAGACCAGATTGTGACAAGCAATCTACACGCCCAGTGCGGCACTCCCGCTATCCCAGGATGCTGCCACCTCCCCGCCTCCTGCCTTCAGGAATTTAAAAGTGCGGTCAGGGAGTGGCCCGCAGGCGTGACCAGCTCCGGAAGGGGCCCCCTGGCCCAACTGGGCAAATATGCGAAAACCCCAAATCGTTCAGGGTTAAGACATCCAGGAAAAACAGGCCAAAAATGCACGCGTGGCCGATCCACATGACGCTAAAAGGAAACACGGTCATGCGCAGTACGGGCGAACACCAGCCCTGTATAGCTTCGTAACCACCCTGTCACCAGATCATAGTGGCATTGCGTTGAAGGTGCGCTACTGTCACGAGTGTTGGATTCACTACCGGTTGGAGAGGACTCATGCGAAAAAGTTGGGTTAGGGTTGGCATAACACTTGCAATAACAATTCTGGCCATCTCGGCGATAGGCTTTGGCGGCCTTGCAGGATGGTCAGTTTCGACACCGAATGCTGCAACTGTATTTGCAGGCGGCACCATGGCCCTGAAGGATGCGACCGCCAGCGGCACCTGTACGGCAACGCTGACTACTACACCAGCGACTGGATGTACTGTCATTTTCAGTTCGGCCAATATCAACATGGGCCCGGGTAACAGTGCAAGCGGGACTGCAACCATCACCAACAATGGCAACCTGCCCATCAGCCTGGCACTGGCAGGAACAGCCACTCTAAGCTCCTGCAGCTCTACTATCTGCTCTGACCTTGATCTGAGCATAACCGGGGCCGGTGGCGCCAGCTGGGCAGGAACCGGTGCAAGCCTTGCCTCCTTTGCTACGGCAACTGCGGTAACTGGGGGGACCCCGGTAACCCTAAAATCCTCTACGGCCCCCATGGCGGCCGGAGGCAGTGATACGTACACCTTTACAGTTACCATGAACAGCAATGCCTCGACAGCCGATTCTGGTGCAACCTGCTCTGCAGCATTCACGTTCACCGCGACCAACGCCTAAGGAAGCAGTCAGAAAGGATCCATTCAAAGGACCTGGGGAGCAATCTCCCCAGGTCCTTTCTGTTTCTGAGCGGGTTGTGACATCTGCCTGCCTGGCAGCCAGCAGCGTACCGCCGCACCAGGTGTAGGACAGAGGCTTTGCCCATGAGGCTGGAGCACCAGACGCAGCGTGTGCTGTGGCCATACCTGCAGGCCGACAGCCTGTTACCCGGCTCACAAGCAAGGGAGCCGATACCAGCACCACCTGCCAAAGCTGTGACCAGGCTGTAACCTGTTTATCTGTTTGCTGTCTTTCCCACAGGTTACATTTGAATTGCGCATTTCCTCCGGAATGCATTGGGGGACAAGAAATGAAGAGTAGCTGGATCAGGGCAGGGCTAACACTGGCCATTACGACACTTGCGCTATCTGCAATTGGCTTTGGCGGCCTCGCCGGATGGTCGGTCTCGACCCCCAACGCGGCTACTGTGTTTGCAGGGGGATCCATGGTGCTGTCCGACTCGGTGGGTGCCAATACCTGTACCGCAACGCTTTCCTCTACTCCAGCAACAGGCTGTGCCGTAATATTCAGCTCTGCCAACATTCCTCTCGGCCCAGGCGACTCTGCCCCGGGAACTGTGACCATCACAAACAACGGCACCCTGCCGGCTGATATCGAGCTGACTGAGACGGCAACGCCCAGCCCATCCACCTCCTCGATCTGCTCCGAACTGGACCTGACTATAAACGGGGATGCAGGGCCAACCAATTACACACCAACTCCCACTACGCTAGCTGCTTTTGCCAGCACGACGGGAGTGGCTCTTTCTACTCCACTGGCCGCCAGCGGAGGCTCTGACACCTACAACTTCGATGTAAGCATGAATGCCGCAGCACCCAGCTCAGACTCGGGCCAGTCATGCACAGCTGCATTTACGTTTACTGCCACTAACGCATAGGGATAGAGGCAGTACTGAGGGCCAGGGCAAACGATCCCAGATGGGACACTGCCACTGGCCTCTTCCTGGCAGTTGCGCCTGCCCCACCGTTGCCCGCTGCAGCCCATTGCAGCCAGTAATAACTAGCAGCCGTTGTCACCCGAACGTTGCTTCCTGTAACCCGAAGTAAACAGCAACCTGAGCAGGCACCAGTTACATTAACAGAAGTTGGATTACCGCGCTTTTCAGGTTGGAGGAAGTTTGATGCGGTTTGGGTGGAGACGCTTTGCGTTAACTCTGCTGCTTACCATAGTCACTGTTTCGACCATAGGTTTTGGTGGGCTTGCTGGCTGGCAGATAGAGACCTCCAATGCTGCCAATAGCTTTGCAGGAGGCACCCTGACGATGACCAATGGTCCCAATGGAACAAGTGGGTCAGGGTGTGCAACGACGACCTCCACGCCTACTGTCGGCGGCTGTGCGGCCATACTCAGTGCTCCGGCCATGTATCCTGGGAGTCCGGCCGTGACTGGTAACGTCACCATTGATAATACTGGCACCCTCGCCGGAACCTATTACCTGTCTGCCTCTGACACCATCACCCCCAGCACCAACACGACCATCTGCTCTGACATGAACATCACGATCACTGATGATGCCGCACCTGCAAACACAATCTACTCAGGTACAATCGCGGGCCTGGTCAGTGCGACCTCGACCACACCAATTACACTGCCCGACTCATTTCCTGCCCTGACCGGTACGCACACTTTCTATTTTCAGGTAAGCATGGCTTCCACAGCGCCAATAACTGATATGGGAGCCACTTGCACTGCTACATTCAACTTCCTGGCCCAGCCGGTCTGACATGCGATATAAGGCAGCAGCGCTGCGTGCACACGACACCAGGCCCAGTGAACTTTTCCTGATGGACTGGTTTATGCAATGCAGGCAACTGGACAAACCTGCGCGACGGGAAAAGGTACTGTGGTGATGAGCAACCAGGAGAACACTGAAAGAGAACCTGAGCCTGGTGCAGGCAGCACATATCACCGGCGGGCAAAGGGACATTCCACCGCCCACGAACTTCTGCTGGACCGTCTCATGAATGAGATGGAACTGCTCCGCGCGATTACCGCGGCCAGCACGCCCGCCCATGGCTCCCCCACACCAGCGGCTCCCCACCCGAGTCGCGTGGCCAAAACCGTGGTCAGCCCCGAAAGGGATTACCCCCATCCCCCCAGGGAAGATTCAGCCCAGGGCGCCCATCGCATCCTGCCGGATGCCAGGCCACTGTCTCCTGGGGCAACTCCAGACATAAGAGCCAGCAAAGCCAGCGCGACTGCTATGCCAGAAAAGCTACCTGCAGGAACATACAAGGCAGGAGTAGTGGAGGCAGGTGCGCCAGGGGCACCTGCCATTCCAGCGGTCAACCTGGAGGGGGCAGTACATGGTGCCGTGGCGCCTCCCGACCCGCCTGGTGGACGTCCGCCCAGCAATTACCCGTCGCGCATGGTCCCAGACAGCCCATCCGGGCTACAGCCAGAGGGTGCTGGAGCAGCAGCTCCCGGAGCGCAGGTAGCTCCCAGCCCGCCCAGGCCAGCACCGGCAGATCCATCGCGCGCAGCTGTAGCTGTATCCGATGCGTTTATTGCCGCATTGCGCAACCGTGCCCCGCACCCCGCCATGGCCACGCAACCACGGCAAACTGCCCTGGCAGCTGCGGCCGTGGCTGCTCAGGAGCCAGACATTATGGCTACTCCAGATGCACTCCCTGCACCCGAAAGGGCAGATGCAGGAACGAAGGGCCAGCCCCCAGACGCCATGGACACTGACCGTCGCAGGCTGCACCTCTCAATCAGGTCGGTGGCTGTCTATGTGGCAAACCTGTTACTTGGCGTAGTGCTCGTCCTGGCGACCGCTGCTGCGGGGCTGGCTGCCTATGGCATCGCTACGGGCCATACTGCCGACATGGTCATCACTGGCTCGATGGTGCCGACAATACCGATTGGCGCGCTGGTGATAACCAAACGGGTCCCGGTTTCTTCCCTGAAAACAGGAGACATCATAGGGTTCCCCCGCCCCGGAGAGCCGCAGCTAACCTACTTCCACAGGATAATCTCTGAGACCCAGTCGGGCGGCATGCTGCTGATACACACCAAAGGGGATGCCAACTTTGCAGCAGATCCATGGGTCCTCAAGCGGCCACTCGACGCCTATGCGAATCAGGTCGCATTCATTATCCCTGGGGCAGGGGTAGTGGCACAGGCGATACTGCGCCTGGCGATCCTTGCCATACTCATCCTGATCGTGGGATGGGCATATGTAAATGTAGTCCGCCGGCTCTGGTCTGAATCCCCACCTGATCCCAGCCACAACTAGATCGCGCAAACCTGCAGTCTCCTTTCCAGCTGCGGCGCCATTTCCGCTGGCCACGGCTGGCAGACCAAAACCCACCCTCTCACCGGGGCCCGCTGAGCGCCGCTGGTGGTACAGCCCCCCTCGCCACTCCCCTGCCTTCTTGCTGATTCCACGGGAGTCTGGCCAGAACCGGTATGGATCTCCAGCCGTTACCGGGCCGTTGCTGATTCGTGGCCCTCACATGGCGGTTCCAGTATGAGAATGTAATCCGATGGGAAAGGCATGCGGGAGAGGCAACACTGGGATGAGACCACAATGACGGTTTCGGTCGAAGAGCAGGCTGACATGATTCGCCATGCCTGGGAGGGCACACCCTCCTCAATACTCGCAGAGGTGCCGGGCCTCCAGGAGTTCCTCGAAGCGCGTCTCTCCGACCTTGTGGACCGGGAACAACTTGATGAACGCAGCCTGCTCGCGGTGGTAGAGGATGCGTCCCAGCTGGCACTGAATGTCTCCAGCAGCACCACCGCCAGGGATCTAAGCAGGCGCCTACGGCGATCAGTGTACGAATTCCTCCTGGCACTCGATGCAATGTCAACCCAGGAACGGGCTCCCGAAGGGGTGGTACGGGATAATCCAGAGGAGATAGCTTCCCCCCCGGGTGCCCGACCGGCCGCGCCCCCCGAGCCTGAGACCGAGACTATTCCAGAGGCCAGCACGGAAGCTGTGACCGAACCCACATGGACGATAGTCGACGATGGCAGCGTCACCGAGGAGTACAGCTACACGCCCCCAGCCGAGGAATCCGTTCCGGCCAGCGAGCAACAGGAAGTGGCTACCGCCGGACAGGAGCCGTCAGGTGGGGGGGCTGGCGGGGAGACTGATTCAGCCTCGGCAGCAGCACGCCCGGCGACCAGAT
>JAJZMA010000025.1:767-5862 GCA_021850405.1 bacterium | reverse complement strand
CTTACGCAGCGAGCGCAAGGGGGCGAGAAGTGCTGTTCGCACGTATATTTTTCCCGGTTTTACGAGCCCGGGGCTCGACACGCAATCTGACGACCCACAACCCCGTCGAAGCCAAACGCCCCCACGGATGAATCACCCTAATCGTACTCCACCACGCAGAATTTTTGGAAGTTCCACCAGGCAAGTTGAGGCTGTGCTGCAAAAAGTGTCTGTCCCCGGATAGAAGCCCGCTATCTGTGCCAGCCAGGAGGACCCGGATTGCTAGAGATGGACACCACGCATCAGCTGGCCCAGTACGGCAACAACCATCCCGGAATTGTCATCCCCGGCACTGCTCTCCTGGCCCGTCTGGGATCGGGACTGTCCCCCGTCGCCCTCCGACGCAGCCTGCCCAGCAGCGGTATCTGGGAGAAGCCGGAATGCTGTCCCCATAACCAGATGGTTGAGCCCGGGCGCAACTGCATTGACTACCTCACCGAACTTGCCCAGCCTGGTGGAAACCTCCCTGGGGCGATTGACCAGAGCCTGCATGACCAGATCTGCCGCCTCCTCAGGGCTCATGGTTGGGACCGACCTGTAGAACGACGTGGGCGCAATCATCGGGGTACGAACGAGCGGCATATGTATGGTGGTTGCAGTCACCCCTGTCCCTGCGATTTCACTCCCCAAAATATGGGTGAACGCATCGAGGGCACTCTTGCTGGCGACATAGGCAGCAAACCGTGGAGGATAACTCTGGCACCCAATGCTTGAGATATTCACGATGTGGCCACTATTCTTCTGCACCATCCGGGGAATTACTGCCAGGATAAGGGAGATGGTTCCAAAGTAATTTATCTTCATGGTGCGCTCAAAATCATGGAACCTGTCGGTGGATGCCATGGCAGAGCGCCGTATGGAGCGCCCCGCGCTGTTGATCAGAATGTCTATTCCCGAAAACTCCTCCCAGATGCTCTCTACCAGCGCCTGACTGGCAGCAGGATCACTCACATCACAGGGGCGCACATGAAAGACACCACCCCTGGCTTCTATCTCCTGTTGCACCTCCTCCAGTTTCTCCCTGGTCCTGGAGATTCCAATTACCACTGCACCATGGCGTGCCAGCTCGACTGCTGCAGCACGGCCTATCCCGCTGGATGCACCTGTCACAACTACTGTCCTGCCCCTTACAGCGGTCGCGATGGTTGCGTCATTCACCCTGGTAGGGTCAAGATGTCGCAGCCAGTAGTCCCAAAGCGTCTCAGCGTAGGTGGCAAGTGGCGGACACGATATTCCAGCAGCACTAAGCACGGCATCGGCATTGGTGGTATCAAAGGTTGCGGGGTAGTCCATAAAGGAAACGACAGTAGACGGGATCCCAATGGAGCGCAGCACCTGATCTGCAAGGTGCTGGACCGCTGGAAATGAGGCAGCCATCTCACGCACTGGTTTTGGCACAATACGCAACAGTCTCCTGTCGAACCGGATCGCAAACTCAGGCGCATGCGCTGCGTGCGAGAAGATATTCAGTGTTTCGCCAAGGGTACAGGGGCTGGGGTCGGCAATGTGAAACGTCATACCGTCCTTGCCGCTGGCAGCAATCACAGCATCTATCGCGCGGGCAACAAAATCCACCGGAACCAGGTTGACCGGCCCACCCTCTGGCCCCGGCAAGGGCATCCAGATCGGGAGGGTGTCGCGCATTTTGCGAAAGAAGGTAAATGCATAGTAAGGGCCGTCACTCCTGTCGGCTTCCCCGGTTACGGAAGACCCGACAACAATAGCCGGTCTGTAGATACGGAAATTGAGGTCACCCTCACGGACCAGTTTTTCTGCAGCAAACTTGGTCTCCATGTAGGGATGGGGAAAGCGCTGTCCCTCATCGAACTGCTCTTCCGTAAAACGTCCACGGTAATCCCCAGCAACTGCAATGGATGAAACATGGTGAAAACAGCGTGCCCCCATGGCCTTTGCAAGGCCCATCGCTGCGCGAGTGCCGTCCACGTTGGCCTCCAGAAGTGTATCCACGGGCGCCATCAGGTCGTATACAGCCGCCAGATGCACAAACTCGCAGCCAGCAAGTCCCAGATCATCAACCTTTGGAAGTTTCCCGTCTCCGAGAGAGCCCATCACCACCTGCAGGTCGGCTGATGCCGGAAGGAGCGAGCGCACGCTCTGCCATCTTTCCATGCTCCCTTCGCGGACAAGTACAGTTACCCGCCCCCGCTCCACCAGCAACGGCAGAAGGTGCCGGCCAATAAAGCCTGTCGCACCGGTCACAAAATATTGCACAGTAACTCCTTCTAAGCGTGGGCGACCCCTCGACCCCCGTGGTACCACACCCCGGAGCACAGTCCCTTCCGGGACCACCCTAATGCCAAGGATAGACAAATTGGGGACAGGTCGGGGCCAGCAGCCGCTGATGGATTGTGGAATACTCGACAGGTCTCTCCGGCGCTCGTCAGCCGGGGCCCCATTGAAACCTGCCAGAAACAGCCAGGAAGGAGTGTCAGATGTCAGATGCGGTGATTGTTGCCACCGGAAGGTCCCCTATCGGTCGGGCGTTCAAGGGTTCTCTTGTGAACATGAGGGCTGATGACCTGGCTGCCTACGTTGTCTCCGAAGTACTAAAACGGCTCCCCCAGCTGGAAGCAGGGAGTGTGGATGACCTGATCTGTGGCTGCGGCCTCCCTGGCGGCGAACAAGGGTTCAATATCGGCAGGGTCATAAGTCTGCTGGCCGGGGTCGGTGCCCCGGGCACCACGATCACCCGCTATTGCGCATCCTCCCTCCAGGCGATGCGCATGGCCTACCACGCCATCGCTGCTGGAGAGGGGGACACATTCATCGTCGCGGGAGTTGAATCGGTGTCCCGGTACATGAACGGAAGCTCAGACATGCCACATTGCCAGAACGAGCGTTTTGCCGGGGGAAATGCAGAAAAGCTGCCCAATGTGTATATCCAGATGGGTGATACAGCTGAGAATGTGGCCGACCGCGAGAAGATAACCCGGGAAGAGATGGACGCCTTTGCCCTCTCCAGTCAGAACAGGGCCGTTGCGGCCCAGGAAAGTGGGTTCTTCGACCGCGAGATAATCCCTGTCCCAACCTCCCTCTCGTCCGCAGACCTACTGACGCGCGATGACGGACCCCGGCCCAACAGCTCCCTGGAAAAACTGGCCTCGCTTGCACCAGCCTTCCGGGAAGGAGGGAGCGTTACGGCCGGCAACTCCTGCCCACTCAACGATGGCGCAGCTGCTGTCGTGATCATGTCGGCAGAGCGCGCCTCCCAGCTGGGGATTGCTCCTCTCGCCCGCATTGTTGCGACTGGTGTGTCCGCGCTGGACCCAGAGTACATGGGGCTCGGCCCCATCGAAGCTTCCCGCCAGGCCATGGCCCGGGCCCGCATGACGATAGATGACATGGACATCGTTGAAATCAACGAGGCCTTCGCCGCCCAGGTGATCCCCTCTGCCCGGGGGATTGGCATAGACCCCATGTCGGACAGACTGAACCCCTTTGGCGGTGCCATAGCCCTGGGCCACCCGTTTGGCATGACCGGTGCCCGAATCCTTTGCACCCTGATCAATGGGCTAAAGGAGCGCTCAGGCACGCTTGGCCTGGAGACCATGTGTGTAGCCGGTGGCATGGGGATGGCCATGGTCGTGGAAAGGCTGTAGGCACTGGGACCCGGGGTTACCCTGCAGACAGGGTAATGTCACGCCACCAGACAGCCACAGTTATGTTTCAGATGATTGTCAGCCCCCAACCTTGGGGGTAAAACGCGATATGCTGTTAGCTCTACGTTGAGGAGGATGGAATGCCGGAAACCAAGCCGAGCTGGGGGCGTCATGTACTATGGGCAGTCACTTCGGCCGAGTTCATGCATCAGGCGAAAGAAACCATGGAAGGCGGGGCCTTCTGCGTGTTCCTGATAGACAACACGGTAAATGAAGAGGCCAAGGGAGGGTGCGCAGCTCTGGTGATCGCGTATGCCCGTGCCCATGAGCCAGTAACCATCCTGCCCGATGGCGCCGCCGTTCTTCTGCTCAAGGATGGAGGAGCTGCAGCGGGCCATGTGGTAGCGCTTCGGGTCCTGGAGAGGGCAGGACGGCTGCACCTCAAGGAGAACCTGCGGGTTGGCATAGCCGACATTGGCTCAGACCCAAAGGCAGACATGGAAAAGGCCGTCAAAGCCGCACACAGGGCAAAAGCTGGAGACATCGAGGTGGTGGAACCAGAAGGATAGGTTCCTGGCAGGGCGGCAACAATGGCAGGCATAACCAGGTTTTGAGGGGCAATGGCCGAGCCCCCAATGGTGCTGTGGTACTCCAACATCCAGAGAGCGGCTCCGGGAACATTTGAATCATAGCCTTTCATGGCAACGCCAAAGAGCTCACCACGGACCTTTGCTGTACCGAACTGGCCACTGTGTTTAGTGTGGGTTGCGAATGATTGCCCGTTGTCTACTGGGGCCGTCCCTGGGCACTATTTGCCAAGCCATGTCCCGGCAAGGCTAGCGAGGGCACCCCATCAAGCTCTAACCTTGAAACGCCCGCGGATTCTGGAAAGTCAATCCCGGGAGACGGGGCATACTGAACGACCAAAGGTAAATTTCATGGACTACCGGACTGCCGTCGCTGCGACCCAGGCGGCAGGACCCTGCTAAAGGGAAGATCGTCTCCTACATGCAAATATTGGGAATGTTGTGGACCGTGACCTTGCCTCCGGTGACAGACACTGTATTTGCTGGAGTTGGAGGTGGGGGGAAGGACGGAGGCTCTCCCACACGAGTGCCATTTGTGACATTGACCTGGTAGGTGCCAGCGGGAACCGAGAGCCAGTAGTTGTAACTGGAGGTGCTGGGGTTGAAAGCGGTGGATACAACGACCTCACGGGCGACAAGCTGGGATCCAAGGCTAATGCTGACAACTCCGTAAAAAGTAGGAGGCGGAATGGGCACCATAGTGCCAATGCAGGGTTCTGCGGCCCCGGTGACAAAACCGATGGACGCGGGCTGGACGGTAGCCACCTCGCCCGCATGATCGAGTAGCGCAGGGGTTTGCCCCACGAGAGGTCCAGCGCTCGCGACCATCCACGATGTCGCCAGCGCCAC
>JAJZMA010000025.1:0-757 GCA_021850405.1 bacterium | reverse complement strand
TGGAGGTGTTTGCCCTATTTGCAAACATCAGGGAGATCCCTCCGCGTCACCTGTCCGGCATGCACAGTCACGGCAACTCCTCCTGGATTGTCTGGTGCAACACCTGCCGGGTTATTGGTGGCGATATAGCTCCCCGGGGGAACTTGCAGCCAGTACTCCTTGCCCCACCCCACAACTTCACGGGCCACCACCGTGGGGCCGGAATACAGGGACACCGTGACATTGGGGAAGGAAGATCCACTCCTTGCGCCCATACAGCCCTCAGCAAATCCAGCCACAGCGCCTTCAGAAGGGGGTAGTGGCGGGGCTGTGTGCCCATCTGCTGATGGCGTAACCAGGGGGCGCACTGCGATGGTCGGCCGGGCTGTTGGGCGCGCGGGCCCAGACGAAGCCGTACTACCACCACAGGCCGCCACCATGCCAATGCATAGCGCAATCACGCTCGCAACCATGGTCTGGAGAGCTCTTCCGTTCATATCCCTTCCCACCTACCTCTCCAGGGCATGCCTGCCAGTTGCCCTGGCCTTTCCCTCCAGCCCCGCCCAGACTCCCTGCCCGGGGGCGGCCAGCCAGCAATGCTGTTCATACACCAAGAAACGCATGAGCCTGCCGATCTGTCCATCTGGCTTGCGCCCAATTCCCCTCAGCCAGCATGGGTGTAGTCAGATGTGGGCCGCAGGGGCCTCAAACTTGCCATTTTCTGTGGTGCCGAGGGGCGGTATCGAACCGCCGACACCAGGTTTTTCAGTCTTGGGAA
>JAJZMA010000174.1 GCA_021850405.1 bacterium | reverse complement strand
GCCGAGCGGGAACATCAGCGTTCCTGCCAGCGAGTTCTACTGGTCGCCGCAAACGGGCATGGTGGACCTGGTTCCCGGCGTGGATGTCGAGTTGTACGACATCAATAACGCCGGCATCGCGTGCGGCCATCACGCGCTTTTTCTCGGAGTGCCCTGTCAGCATGATGATCGGGGCGTAAGGATTGGCGTTCGCACCGGGCTGGCGGATCATCTGCGTCAGTTCGAGGCCGTCGAAGATCGGCATCGCCCAGTCGGTGATGACGATGTCGGGCTTGAAGGCCACGATCTCCCGCGCGCGCTGGCCGACAAGCCGCACTGCCACCGACTGGACGCGTCCTGCAGAGAGCCCGGTACGCACCTTTTTCCAGAGAAGTGGGCTGAGCCGGTAACCTACCAGTCTGTCGATGACCCTTCTTGCCTCCTGGGCAAAAACAAGGGAGCGATTTATCTGCCGCGGGTGAGCGAGAGCCTCCTCAACCGCGGGCCGCGTCACCTCATGAAACACGATCCGTTCCGGATTCCTGAGTTTCAGCGCCTCGGCCAGATGCCAGGCTATGGCTTCCCCTTCACGGTCCGGGTCGGCTGCAAGAAGCACCTCGTCGGACTGTTTGGCCAGCTCCCTCAGTTCGCGGATCTGTTTCTCTTTCCCCTTTATCACCTCATACTGGGGTTTGAAACCGGCCTCAACGTCCACGCCCAGGGTCGATTTGGGCAGATCCCGGATGTGCCCCATGGAGGCGCGAATGGTATATGAGTTATCCAGGAAACGCGCCAGCGTGCGCGCCTTGGATGGGGACTCCACAATTACCAGTCGTTGTACCATCTACCTGCCTTCACCTATGACCTGCTTCAACAGCACCAAAGGGAGATGATAGCAGTACCGGTTCCTATACTCTTTCTTTTAAGGCTCTGGAGGTAACATCGAGACCTCCCTGGCCGCCGCACCGGCACGCCAGTCCCGCAGCCAGGCCCTTTAGCCCTGACGGCCCGGTTCAAATAAAAGGAGATGCAAGCTGCTCGCCTCGTTCGCAACCAGCCTGCTTGCCTGGGGAGGTACCTTCGGCTACGCGATACCGTTTGTTGGTGTCTTCATCGAGTCAATAGGGGTGCCAATTCCAGGGGAGATATCACTCGTAGTGGGAGCAGTCCTTGCTGCCCAGGGGCGCCTCTCGATAGGGGGGGTGGTCGTCGATGGGATCCTGGCCGCTGTTCTCGGTAATCTGACCGCCTATTACATCTGGGCGACATATGGCCGGCAGCTACTCTCAACCAGGGTGGTTGCCCGGATCTATACCCCGGAAAAGGTAGCAGTGGCAGAAAAACTGTTCGCCAGGCGGGGTGCCTGGCTGGCAGTCGCTGGCGGTCGCTGGATCGCAATCCTGCGCATTTTCGGCGGGCCCCTGGCGGGCCTTCACAGGATGGGGCGGATCAGCTTTCTTTCTGCCTCAATTGCAGGAGCCGTAACCTGGGTGCCGTTCATTGTGATAGTTGGGGTCATACTGGGCAATAACATCAATGTTGCGGTTGCATTCATCTCCCATGTGGGCCTTATCCTGCTCGGCCTGGCAATACTCGCCGTCATTGCTGCCATTCTCTGGTACCGCTACTGGTATCTCGCCAGGAAGCACGCGAGAGGGACGGGAGGGCCGTCCGGCAAGAACAAACTGACGTAAAACCAGCGCACCCTTCGGGTCCAGCTACCCAGGAGACAGCTGGACACAGACCAGCCAGTGTGGACCAGGTTACCACTGCAGCTACCGACTCCCTGGCACGAGGCTGGAGCGGAAAGCCCATCATAATGGTGAACATGCAGCCGCCCGTGCCCGACGCTGACAGTCGCCCCCGAAAGCCCCGGGCAGAGCGAGCGGGACGGAACCCCAGAATCTAGCTGCCGCCTACGGCTCTACTGCAGCTGGCTCGGGGCTGAGCGGTGCCTCTGCTTCCTCATCACCAGTACCGTCCCAGGCTTCAGCGTCGCCTGCTACTGGCGGAGCCATAGCGGCAGTCTCATGATGGTCCTCTGGCACCAGCTGCTCAGCATCGGATGCAGCCCGCTCCCTCATCTCACCAAGCGGAAGCTCCCGTCTCTCGCGAATCCGGGCATCCTTGCCGACCTTGTCGCGCAGGTAAAACAGCTTGGCACGCCGCACATCGCCGTGTCTTAGCACCTCAATCCGGTCAATACGGGGTGAGTGCACCAGGAATGTCCTCTCCACTCCAACGCCATGGGAGATCCGTCGCACCGTAAAGCTGGAGCCAAGTCCCGTCTTGCCCTTGAGTGCTATAACGATGCCCTCAAACACCTGGATCCTCTCACGGGTCCCCTCTACGACCTTTACATGCACACGCACGGTATCTCCGCTTCGGAGCACCGGAACGGACTGTTTCTCTTGCTCCTTCTGGAGAATCTGCACCAGGTTCATTGTCGCCTCCATCTGCACGCGTCTATCCTGCGGGGCGTGCGCCCTTCATCACTGATTGTCTCTGATCTGCTCGCCATTCCTCTATTGCACGATGGTTCCCATTTCGAAGCACCTCAGGAACCGCTCGCCCCTCAAAAACAGCAGGGCGAGTATACAGAGGTGGTTCAAAGCCTACAGCGCCAAAGGTCTCTCCCACAAGTGAGGCATCATTTCCCACCACTCCGGGCAGCAACCGCACCACTGTCTCAATGACAGCAGCCGCCGCGATCTCACCACCTGAAAGGATGAAATCCCCCAGGGAAAGCTCCTCTCCTATCTCCTCCCTGGCACGCTGGTCCACCCCCTGGTAGCGCCCGCACACCAGCAGCAGCTCCTCTTGCCCAGCAAGTTCTGCCGCCTTCTGCTGGGTGAAGCGCTCTCCTTGTGGTGACATCAGGATAGCTCTTACGGCTGGTCTTGTGGCCCGCACCTGCCGCACGGCCCGGAGCACTGGCTCTGGTTTCAGCACCATACCGGCACCCCCACCAAATGGAGCATCGTCCACCTGCCGATGTGGCGGGTCCGCAAAGGACCGCAAGTCCAGCACTTCAAGGCTAAACTGCTCGCCCAGCGCATTCCCAACGACCCCAGCAGCCAATGGCCCTGGAAACAGTTCCGGGAAGATTGTAACCACAGTAACGTGCAGCACTACAGGTAGCTCCACGGCTTAACCGTGATGGTTCCTGCAGCAAGGTCCACCATCTCCACAAACTCATCCACCATGGGGTAGTGAGAAAGTGCCAAAGCTTCCTTTCCCTTGCCCAAAGTAGCGTCAGAATCCACGGAAGAATCCCCGGGGCCGCCTGTCCCATCCGTCACAACTTTTCCCCCTGACACAGTGCGGGCTGCAGCACGGCGAGTCCGACTGGACCCCGCCCTGCGATCTCCATCCTGTGCCCTCACGACCAGAAGATCCGCTCCACGGTGTGGTTCCACGTCAACAACAACTCCCAAGTGCTCACCAGCTTTTGTGCAGACTGAGAGCCCTATAAGCTCATCCACAAACCAGCTTGTATCCACACCTCCCCGGAAACAGGGGAGGTCCACAAAAAGATCCGCCCCCCTCCAGGTCTCTGCCTGCTCAATGCTGGTCAGCTCAGTGCTCACCAGTATCCAGCTACCCCGTGGGCCCTGGTCAAGACGAGTGACAGTGAGACTTTTGCCCCGGGCCGTCAAGACCGTGCCAGCTGGAAGGCGTGCGGGATCGCCACCAAACAGCTCGATATTCAAGCTGCCGCGTAATCCATGCGGGCGGCGGACCATCCCCACACATATGAGCCTTCCTTCTGCCATTGCTCAGTCCTCGCCAACCTCCACAAAAACCTTTTCCTGGTTCCTTAGGCCAGCGGCCCGCACAACACTGCGAATTGCCGAAATAGTACGCCCACCCTTCCCAACAATCTTTCCTATGTTCTCGGGGGCAGCGGTGATCCTGACAACAGCCCGGTCATCCTCCATGGTCGCAGCTGCAGTTGCGGCCTCCTGCCCAAAGACCGAATCCAGAATGAACTGGGTCAACTCCTGATATTGCGCAACGTCAGTCACTGGTTTGCCCCTCTGCAGCTGCAACTGCAACAGGCTCATCAGCCGCCGAATCGTCGGCGAGAGTCTCCTCTGCGAGAGTCTCCTCTGCGAGAGTCTCCTCTGCGACAGGCTCCTCCTCCGTCACTACCGCCTCCCGCCCATCTCTGGTCGTGGCTCCCGCGGGCCGGGATGTGCTGCTGGCTGACTCAGCAGCGGCAGTCTTCTTTGACGGCACCTGCACGCGTACCGTCTTTGGCAAAATGCCTTCGTGCTCGAGCAGCATCCTTGCACTGTCGCTGGGACGGGCGCCATTACCAAGCCAGTATTGCACCCGCTCTGCATCCACACGAATTACAGCTGGGGTTGGCAGGGGATCGTAAAATCCAACCGCCTCAATAAACTTGCCGTCACGCGGACTGCGGGCATCAGCCACCACCAGACGGTAGCATGGCCGTTTCTTTGTACCAGTACGCTTAAGCCTGATCTTTACCACCTGTTCCTCCTGTTTTTTGTTGCTTTACCTTTTTGACAAGAACTTCTCATATCCATTTGTCTGCCTATCCTGCCTTGCCTGACCGCCGCATCTTCACCACTATTCATATTGCATGCTACGGGCTCTGTTCCTGCCTCCAGAATCACCGAAATGTACCTGCAATCACTTCAAGTCCCTTGGCAACATACCAGTCATGTCCATCCCCTTGAGCTGGCGCATGGCCTTGGCTGTACGATACAAGCCACCCTTCCCGCCACGCACGTTGCCCATTTTTTTCATCATCGCCTGCATCTGGTGAAAATCCTTCAGCAGCCGGTTAATCTCTGACACTGCAACACCGCTTCCATTGGCAATCCGGCGGCGACGGTCGCCATCAATAATCTCTGGATTCTTCCGCTCCCTGACAGTCATGGCGCAGATTATCGCCTCCACTCTCGCGAGATCCTTCTCACTTGGCATCCTTGAGCCTGCCTGTTTCATGATCTGGGCACCATTGGGGATCATGGCCAGTAAACCTTCGAGCGGACCCATCTTGCGCAGCTGGCGCATCTGGAAAAGAAAGTCGTCAAGACTGAAACTGCCGGCCATCAGACGCTGCTCCATCTCCGCAGCATCCCTGGCATCTATGTTCTGCTGGGCTTTCTCAATCATGGTGAGTACATCGCCCATACCAAGAATGCGAGACGCCACCCGTTCCGGATAGAACGGTTCCAGTGCATCCGGGCGCTCTCCCACGCCACAGAACATGATGGGCACCCTGATCGTTTCCCGCATGGAAAGCGCTGCCCCGCCCCGGGCATCGCCGTCCATTTTGGTAAGCACGACACCGGTGATGCCGATCTCCTCAGAGAACCGCTTGCCCACAGCAAGTGCCTCCTGGCCGGTCATCGCATCAAGCACAAGTATCGACTGGTCAATCCGCAGACTCTTGCGAAGCTGCCTTAACTCCTCGAGCATCTGCTCATCGATCTGCAGTCTGCCGGCAGTATCCAGTATGACTACATCACACCCAAGCCTGGCCGCCTCTCCTATTCCGCGCTTGCAAACGGCAAGGGGCAACTCGCCTGTCCGGGGAACAACTACAGGGAAATTATCCTGGCCCGCCAGAACTGCAAGCTGCTCTCCTGCAGCTGGCCGGTACACGTCTGCACCTACCAGTATCGGCCGGTGGCCATCGCTGCGGATGACGCGTGCAAGCTTTTCGCTGGTTGTTGTCTTGCCAGATCCCTGCAGTCCAATAAGCATGAGGACAGTTGGGGGGGTTGAGCTATAGATGATCTTCTGGCTTGTTCCACCCAGAAGTGCCACCAGCTCGTCGTTGACAATCTTTACCAGCTGCTGTCCCGGGGTAAGCGAGTCAAGTACATCGGTACCGACCGCACGATCGTG
>JAJZMA010000182.1 GCA_021850405.1 bacterium | reverse complement strand
CGCTTGAGCGTGCACAGGAGAGAACCCGCGCACAGCAGATCGCACTTGTGGGCGGCGTCGCCGCAAATTCGGGACTGAGGGCAGCAGTCCTGGAGCGTTTCTCTGGCCTGAAAGTGGTTATTCCACCCATGGCACTCTGTACCGACAACGCGGCAATGATTGGGGCGGCAGGCTGGAACCGCATTCAGACGTCAGGGTATGACCGGGATGGGTTTGATGCTGACCCGGGCCTGCGTCTCTTTGCCTGACTAAAGGCGGAGCAAAGGAGTGGGGAGGGTGCAGTGCCACACCCGCCGTCCTGTTCTCCTCGATCCTGCCACGAGGGAAGCCAGGCAATTTTCACCGTCTGCTTGTGTAACGCATCGGTGACAATGCGAGGCGTTAACCCGATTGTCCGCCCGCTGTCCGCCCAAGCTGCCTACCGTCGTAGGCATGCAGGTGCGAAGCCTGCCGCAGAGGTGAGTGGTCTGTGGAACAACAGGCGGTATTTGCCGATCGGAGCCGGGAAACTGCACCAGCCAGCCTGACCGAGTTGTACAGCCGGTCGGCGGCCGCTGCAGCAGCCATCTTTGGCGCCACCAGCCACCGGGTAGATGTGGTCGATGACGGTGACCTTGAGATGGATTTCGCCCGCGCAGAATCCGATTTTTCCTTGCTCTCCCATGGGCGCCTGAGGATTCACAGGTCGGTAGCAGAGCAGCTGGAACGCTTCGTCCGGGGGGATTACAGCACCATGGAGCCCGGAAGGGTGGACGCGGAGATGGCGGCGCTGGCGGGAGTCAAGGCTGCAGTTCTAACCCTTTTCAAGGAAGAAATCCGGGCGCTTGGGCCAGCCGATCCGGGGCTGATGAGGGCTGAGTGGGATGCCTACTGGAAACTTCCATATGTGCAGGGATTCAGTGAGGGAGTAAGAGAGGTTGCAGCACAGCTATTCCTGGACCGGTTTGTCCGTGAGCTGCAGCTTGACCGGCGCGATTGCCGTCTGCTGAACGTGAATCCACCGGATGTAGACCGCTGCTTTAGACGCTACAGTGAAGCAGCCCGTGCAGCCATAGGCGAAGTGGCAGACATTACAGGCGCTGATTTCGATGAAGAAGTGCGCTCCCTGGTGCGGGATGGCCAGGGTGAGCTGGCTATGCGCAGGATGTGTCTGCGCAGGGTACAGTCAGAGCCGGCCCTTTCTGGTGGCCGGTCTTCCATGGAGCTGTTTGTCCGGGTGCGGGAGGCAAACGAGAAAGTGCAGGGCCTGTTTTCCGGCGTCCAGAAGGAATGGGCACATGCAGATCCAGGGTACGCCCTGTCTGGCGAGCGCTATCGCCCACCGGTGGCCCGTCCAGAGGGTGCTCTGGCCCCGGTCCTGCGCAGGGTATCCGTACGCTTTTCCGACAGGAATCTTTCGGGGAAGGCGGTTCCACTGCTGCGTCCCCTGAGCCAGGCGCGTGCTGCAAGCCTTGATCCCTTCGGGGGCATCCAGTAGGCGACCCGGACCAACGGTGCAGCGGATGTGCGGTTTAGTTGCAACAAAACTGAATGGGTGGGTGTAGAGTTTTCCTATGAGTGATATTGCTGCCCAGGCCCGACGGATCGCTGGCAGGTTGTTGCCAACCGAGAGAAGGGTGGACCCGCCTCATCTTGCCGACGTGGAGCAGGCCCTAAAGGAGCTCCGTGAGCTGACCCCTATGGATGCCTTTGACGAGGTGGCTCTCCATGAGGCGGGTGAGACAGTGCTCAGATTGCGCGAAGCTGCCCGCTTTTCAAGGCACTAGCCTAGCGATCTTCCGCGCCTGTAGCAGGCTCCTTCCAGCAGAGTGGCGGCCAGAGCATGGAAGCGACTGCGCCGGGTTGGCCAGGAGTCAGGATGAGTCTCTATCCCGCCAGCCTGGAGCTGTTTGGGGGGCTCCGGTTGCCAGTGCTTCCTCTGCCGGGACTTGCCTTCTGGACTTGCCGTTCCGGGGCCAAGTCAGGTAAAGTTAGCAGTCGTACACGTTGAGTGCTAAAGATAGTGATTTCGAGGAGGATACTGTGGCTGTAAACATTGTGCCATTGGCTGACCGGATCGTAATTCGTCCCCTGGAGAGGGAGGAGATGACCAAGAGTGGGATCGTGCTGCCTGATACCGCGAGCGAGAAGCCCCAGGAAGGCAAGGTAGAGGCAGTTGGAAAGGGCCGGTTCAACGACCAGACCGGAAACAGGATCACCCCGGACGTAAAGGTGGGCGACAGGGTCGTCTATGCCAAGTATGCTGGCAGTGAGGTAAAGATCGACGATGTCGAGTATCTGATCCTTTCGGAAAAGGATGTGCTGGCAGTTCTTAGTTCCAACTGAGCCTGTCCCATGCAGTTCGCAAGGCCGGTCATCCGGCCTTGTTTTTTGTCTGGAGCATGCGGCGACTGGCAGTCAACAGGTTGATTTAGGAGAGTGTTATGACAGGCAAGGAGATACGGTTCGATGTAGATGCACGCGAAGCGTTGATGCGTGGGGTACAGCAGGTTGCCGATGCGGTCTCTGTGACTTTGGGACCCAGGGGTCGGAATGTCGTTCTGGATCGCAAGTATGGGTCGCCGGCAATTACCAGTGATGGCGTTACCATCGCCAGGGAGATTGAGCTGGAAGATCCGTTTGAGAATATGGGAGCACAGCTGCTCCGTGAAGTTGCAGTAAAAACCAATGATCTTGCCGGAGACGGCACCACTACATCAACGGTACTGGCCCGGATGCTTGTGGCAGGGGGTCTTAAGAATCTGGCTGCGGGCGCCTCTCCTGTTGCACTGCGCGAAGGGATGATGAAGGCACTGGAAGCTGCGGAAGAGCACATTCGCAAGCAGTCCCATCCAGTCAGCGGGGAGCAGGATGTCCGCTATGTCGCAAGTGTCAGTGGCGGAGATGATGAGATTGGAGCACTGGTCGCTGATGCCTTCTCCCGGGTAGGCAATGACGGCGTCGTTACTGTTGAGGAAGGCTCTGGGGTTGTCAGTGAGACCAGGGTAGTCGAAGGGATGCAGTTTGATCGTGGGTACCTGTCACCGCATCTGGTGACTGACACCAGGGCGATGGAGGCACTGCTTGAAAAGCCCTATCTTCTTATTACTGAGGAGAAGATAAGCGCGGTCCGGGATATTATTCCTGTGCTCGAGCTGGCGATGGGTGCAAAGCGCCCCCTGCTTATAGTTGCCGACGATGTGTCCGGGGAGGCACTGGGAACGCTGGTTGTGAACCGCCTGCGGGGTACGCTCTCGGTTACTGCGGTCAAGGCACCTGGCTTTGGGGACCGTCGCAAGGAGATGCTTGAGGATCTTGCAGTTCTTACCGGCGGAACAGTGATATCGGCAGATCGTGGTTACCGGCTCGAGAACATCACCGAAGCGCTTCTGGGAACCGCTGGATCGGTGAAAGTGACCAGGGACGACACAACTATTTCGCTCGGCGGAGGCGATCACAAGCTGGTCGATGCCAGGGCTGAGGATATACGCAGGCAGATCGCACAAACCGAGTCCGACTGGGACCGGGAGAAACTCCAGGAGCGTTTGGCTCGGCTGAAGGGTGGGATTGCGGTCATCTCAGTTGGGGCTGCTACTGAGACTGAGATGAAGGAGCGCAAAATGCGTGTCGAGGATGCCCTCTCCTCTACACGGGCCGCCATCGAGGAGGGAGTGGTTGCTGGTGGAGGTGTCGCGCTCTTTCGGGCACGGACTGCCGTGCGGGAACTTTCCCTGGAGGGAGATGTTGCTACTGGCGCAAAACTGGTCTGGGAGGCGATGGCTGAACCCCTGCGGCAGATAGCAGCCAATGCCAGCTTTGAGCCTGGGGTTGTCGAGACGGCAGTCTCCAGCGGTAGCGACGCCTATGGCTTCAACGCACTGACCGGGGAGTACGGAGACCTGCTGAAGCTTGGGATCCTCGATCCAGTCAAGGTAGTGGTTGCAGCACTGGGCAGTGCTGTCTCTATCGCTGCGATGATGCTTACCACTGAAGCTCTCATTGCCGACCTCCCTGATGAAGCTGGCGACGGTAGTGAGGCCGATGGGCATGGCCATGGTGGGGGCATGGGCGATATGGGTGGCATGGGTATGGGTGGCATGGGCGGCATGGGGGGAATGGGTGACATGGGTATGGGCGATATGGGCTTCTAGGAGGCCCTCCAGCCTTGAGCAGATTGCGTATTGCGGTTGCCCAGTACAGTCCGGTGCTGGGTGACCGCGGCGCGAATCTGGCATTGGCCATAAAACATGTGGGCCTTGCCCACGATGCAGGTGCGGAGCTGCTCGTACTACCTGAGCTGGCGAGCAGTGGCTATGTCTTTGAGTCTTCTGCGGAAGCGAAAAACATGTCGCAGAAGGCAGATGGTGAATTTGGATCCAGCCTTTCTGCTGCAGCCGGCGCGGGGCTTACTGTTGTTGCAGGTTTTGCTGAAGAGCGTGAAGGTATCCTGTTTAATTCCGCCATGGTTGTGGATGAAAGCGGTGTGCGCGCTGTCTACCGGAAGGTGCACCTGTTTTTTAATGAAAAAAGATGGTTCCAGCCTGGAACACAACTTCTGACCGTGGCATTTCCATGGGGAACCCTGGGGCTGGCCATCTGTTACGACCTCTGGTTCCCTGAGGTGGTGCGTACGCTGGCGCTTGCAGGCGCGACAGTTATTGCAGTCCCAAATAACTGGGTCAGTTCCTTCAAGCGCACGGTCTTTGACGAACAGGGCTGGTGTCAGGCCAACCATATTGCGCTCGCGACCGCAGCACAGAATGCAGTAGCGCTGGCATGCAGCGACCGGGTTGGAGAAGAGCGGGGTACGAGGTTTCTTGGCTGTTCATGTGTCGTGGGTCCAGACGGCTGGCTCCTGGCTGGCCCAGCATCCCAGGCGGATGACGCGCTGCTGGTGGCTGACCTCGATACTGGGGCGGCTGCCGCTGCCCGTGCGCGCACGCCTCTCAATGACCTGCATGGGGATAGGGCACCACTTGCATATCACGTGGAACGGGTCTGATCTGAAACCGGCAATCTCCCGCTGGCTGGAGCCCGGGTCTGCGACCGCCCGTGCCGGTTGCCGGGAGGTGCGCCAGGCTTTCTGTTTCCCGCGTGAGCACTGATAAAGGCGTTTTTTTCGTTTATCCGCCCTCTCCACGGAGTGCCCGGAGTGCCCCTCGAGTAACTGGCGGGCCCGGTTCCTCTTCGGGAAGAGGATTCCCAGACCCTGTAGAATTAGGGTGTGTTGATGGCGTTGGCTTTGAGGTTGTGATGGACGCGGTTACTGGCGATGCTCCCGGGCACGCACTGAATCCGCAGCAGCAGGCCGCCGTGGATGCACCGGATGGCCCCCTTCTTATCTTTGCAGGGGCTGGGTCCGGCAAGACGCGTGTACTTACCCAGAGGATAGCCAGAATTATCCGGCAAGGGGTGCCACCCAGTTCGGTGTGTGCCGTAACCTTTACCAACAAGGCCGCAAGGGAGATGCGTGAGCGGCTTGAGCAGCTTGTCGGCAGCGGCGTTGCTGGTATGTGGCTAGGTACGTTTCACTCAATAGGGGTGCGCATGCTACGCCAGAGCGGCGAGCTTATTGGGATAGACCCCAGTTTTAGCATCTACGACGAGGCAGACCGTCTGGCAGCGGTGCGCTCGGTGATGAATGATGTCCGGGTTGACACCAAACGGTTCCCTGCAGCAGTCCTGGTGCACGCGATAAGCGCGGCAAAAAACGAGTTGCTCGACGCGCGCCAGTACAGTGATATCGCGCATGACTACTTTGAGAACGAGGTTGCGCGTGTGTTTTTTGGGTATGAGAGCGAGCTTGGGCGTGCCAATGCACTGGACTTTGATGACCTTGTGGCCAGGACAGTGCTGTTGCTGGAGACGCAGGAGTCGGCGCGTACATATTACCAGCAGCGGTTT
>JAJZMA010000245.1:1771-5884 GCA_021850405.1 bacterium | reverse complement strand
CCAAGGAGATAGCAGACAATTGAGCCTGCTGCACTCCCCCTGCCCGGCCCCACACGCACGCCTTCTTCCCGCGCTGCACGGATAAAGTCCCAGACAATCAGGATATAGGCGGCAAATCCGGTCTTGCGGATAACACCTAGTTCCATCTCCATCCGTTCTGTCACTGCAGCTTCAGGAGCGTTGCCGTACCGCCACGGAATGGCCTCCCTGCACAACTGCTCCAGGTAGGTGTCTGAATCCATGCCCTCGGGGATAGGTTCATAGGTCGGCAGATGGTTTACCCCAATGGGAATGGTGAGATCGCACAACGCTGCAATTGCGACTGAATTGGAGACAGCATCCCCGTACTGGGAAAACCGCTCCTGCATCTCCCTGCCCGACTGCAGGTAGAAGTGCGGCCCTGCAAAACGGAACCGTTTCTCATCCGAAAGGCGGGCTCCAGTCTGAAGGCAGAGCAGAATCTCATGGGCGGCGGCATCCTCCTTGTGGCTGTAATGGCTGTCCCCGGTTGCCACCATGGGTATCCCCGTCTTTCTGGAGAGGTCTATGAGCCCAGCCCGGATAATCTCCTCTTCGGGGATTCCATGATCCTGCAGCTCCAGGAAGTAGCCATCATGGCCAAACAGCTCGGAATACCAGCGAGCCACCCTCTCGGCACCTGCAGTATCGCCATTCACAAGCGCCTGGGGTAGCTCCCCGCCTATACAGGCAGAAAGACAGATCAACCCTTCAGCCTTCTCTACGAGGAGATCGCGATCGATTCTGGGCCGGTAGTAATACCCTTCCAGGTGTGCCCGACTGACGAGAGAAACCAGATTGCGGTAGCCAGTCAGGTTTCGCGCGAGAAGAATGAGATGGAAGGGGTCCCGGTCCAGGGCATACTCCCGGTCCTTGCGGGACCGCCTGGCCACGTAGACCTCACACCCTATGATCGGCTTGACCCCGGCGGCGCCTGCTTTGGCAGAAAGCTCGAGCGCACCATAAAGCACGCCATGGTCGGTTATGGCAATGGCAGGCTGCTGCTGCTCCTTTGCAAACTGCACCATCTCGGAAATGCGGCTGGCTCCATCCAGCAACGAATATTCCGAGTGCGTGTGGAGATTGACAAACGGGACTGGCTCTTCTTCTGGACCCGGGGGGGTTACGACCAATCTAACAAAAACCTCACCAGCACAGGTTGGCTCTGCGCCTGTTCTGGTGCACCTCACTGCCCACCTGACGCACTCCTACTTTACCGCCTTTCCCCAGTCCACCGCAGCCTGGCTCGGCAGGGCTGGCCCCCGCCCCTGGGGCCCATGGCCAACGCCGACGGCCCACGCCCGAGCCCACCGAAATCGGGGTTTTGCCCCATGCAACTGCAGCTTAAAGCACCACCCAGTGAAGACGGCCGCACAGAGCATCGAGGTGGGCCCCCACCAGTGGTTGCAGCAGCCAGAAAGGCTGCGGGCCACGCACCGCCAAACCAGTACTCAGGGTAAAGGAACGACATAGCTGTCGTCGCAGGTGACCCTACTGCAGAACGGCGACCTGGGTGGCCTATCTCGAAGGCAGTCACCGCAACCATGCCCGTGAAGACCGCATTCACTGTTCCCAGGACACAAGCACGCGCAACATCCCCTTCCACTGCTTTGCCCTGAATGGGGTTCGCCTGGGAGTGTTTCTGGTAGCCACATACCTGTGTGAAAGGGCGCAATGACCATGCATGAAGAAATCACAGCATCAATCGGGCCACCTCACCCAAGAGCCTGCGCTACCGTCTCTTCCACGTTGCGGGACTACTGACCCGGTCAGGACGCAGGCTCTGCCTGCAGCTCGATGCGAGCGCTGCACACGCACTAGACCTGGTGGCAGTATCGGATACCCTGCGCTCTCTCTAATTCTCAACTTGATGAACTGCTAATGCAGCCAGGGCAGTGCTTTCTCAATGGCGTGCCAGTAATACCTCAGAACAGGCGAATTATTGCAGGAACAGGCCGTCTGAGCAGGCTGCATCCATTACCTTCCTGCCAGTTTGCTCTCGGTAGCGCCAGGTCTTCCACAAACTGCACCTTTTCATCGGGAGTATTGGAAAGTGATCAGGATCACTGAAAAATCGAGGGCAAGATGACCCCATGGTACGCGCCGCTGACACAGGTACGTCAAAATGGAGAATGTGTTCAGTCGGCCGACGGGACGAGAAGTCCATGACGCCCGCGACATGTGGCCAGGGACCCAAGCCGGGCGGCCAGAGTGCTCTAACCACTGGAAGTGCGCCTAGCATGTGCCGCCAGCCACATATCACCGTCAGGGTCCACTCACAATTGTAAAAGTCCATATTGAGCTGTAGCTTTGCGCATATGCATCTGCCGGGATCACCGTGGAAAA
Organism: bacterium; assembly: GCA_021850405.1. Classification (GTDB taxonomy): domain Bacteria; phylum Chloroflexota; class Dormibacteria; order Aeolococcales; family Aeolococcaceae; genus JAJZMA01. Next base: position 3,520 of record JAJZMA010000245.1, on the reverse strand, counting down.
TGCCATGGTGATCACACATGGCCCCTCGCCGGTGCTGTTGGCTGCGCTGTAGATGACTGCAGCGGTTGGCGCAGTAGCGGCTGCGGGGAGCACCACACTGTAGGTAACACTGTTAGTGGGCAGATTGCAGTTCCCGGACCCCGCTGCCACTGAGGCTCCACTAAAGCTCGTCGCAGCAGTGGGCAGCACTGCACCACCAGCATCTGCGAAGGTGGTCGACGTAGCCTGGACGTTCCATCCGGAGCCGGTGCCCGTCATGTCACTAGGGTCGAGTGTGACTGAAGACGCAACTGATTGATCAAGACCCGTAAGTGTTGGTCCCGGCATGGAAATGCTTGCAGGAGCAGACAGGCTAAGTGCGCCTCCAGCGCAGGTATTGGTTGCCTGACTTAAGGTATTTGAAGTGCTGGTGGAATAGTTGGTATCGCCACTGTAGACTGCATCAATGCTGAATGGTCCACCTGCTGTTGGTAGAGTGACAGAACATGTAGCTTCGGCCTCATACACTGGGAGCGTCCCCTCAGCAATTGGTACAGCACTGCACAACACCACAGAGGATGAAGTATTGTTGAAGGTTATCGAGCCTGTTGGGGTAATAGTTGAACTGCTTCCACCTGACACAACAGCCGTAAACGTGACCACATCTGCGGGGTTTGCAGAGGTAGTCAGTGTGGTTGTTGATGGAGCTGGACTGCCCCCCGTCGTACTGACAGTCTCGGAAACAGTGCCAGTGCTGGATGCATACGTGCTGTCGCCTCCGTAGGTTGCAGAAAAGGAATAAGTTCCGGCTGCATAGGTACCGATACTCAATGTGGCTACGCCAGAGGACACCGTACCCGCACCCAGGAAAGTAGTGCCGTCATAGAAGTCAACTGTGCCTGTGGCAGTTGATGGGGTGACCGTGGCTGTAAGCGTTATGGACTGGCTGGTAGTTGCTGGACTGGGTGAGGCTGCCAAGCTCACCGTTGAACTTGTTGACCCTGGACTATTAACAGTTTCGGTGACGGTACTGGAAGTACTACAGGCGTAGGTTGAGTCCCCAGTGTAAAATGCCGTGATGCTGTACACAAGCCCACCACCTTGCAACGTGCCGGCCGCGAGTGTAAGAGTGGCAACTCCTGCCACCACCGAGGCCGAGCCGAGTAACGAGTTCGCCCCTCCACCCCCCTCGAAGCTAACTGTACCCGTCGCAGTTGCCTTGGAAAGTGTAGCTGTCATGGTTATGGCATTCGCGGTAGTGGCAGGATTGGGGGATATCGAAAGCGTGACGCTGTCTTTTGTGGTCCCTCCACTGCATACGTTGAGCACCGTGTACCCAGTCCCGTAGCTCTTGGTCACAGCACTCAGGGTATAGGCACCGGCACTGAAGGTGCCTGCGGCTACAGTAATCGAGGCACTCCCTCCTGTTGCTGTAGTCCCAGTCCCTAACGCCGTCGAGCCATAGTAAAAGGTGACCGTAACACCTCCAACTCCTACCAGCGAACTGTTTAGCACATTTGCCGTGAGGGTTACAGAGTCGGTAGCCAGCGCAGGATTAGGAGATGCTGTTAGGCTGGTAGTCCCACTCGGTGCAGGACCGGTCGCCAGTACAGTCCCGGAGGAAAAAGGAAGCAAGAAGCAGCCCAGAGCCATGCTACAGAACCCGAGCAGGAACCCGTGAGCTGTCCTCATGCCGAAAGCATAGCATTGACCCCAAACAAGACAATCACGACTAGGTAACGGCTACATCCAAACACGGCTTCCTTCAGT
>JAJZMA010000245.1:0-1746 GCA_021850405.1 bacterium | reverse complement strand
CCCAGCCCCCGTGCCATCTTCCATCTGTTTCCTCCTGATGAGACTTAAGGCTCCCGGAAACGTGTGCGCAGCCAAGGGACTAGGTGAGCACCGTCAGAGAGGCACGTGAGGAAAAACTTCATGCACGGCTTGCTGAGTGGCAGCTGGGGAGGGCCAAGGGCCTAACCAGTAGCCTCGCCTGCTCTACCCGGGGCGGTGCCATGCGGCCATGGCAAGGACCAGCGACCAGGTCAGGATGGAGAAAACAGGAGGGTTTCTCCATCGCCGCGGGGTGCCCGGCTCCAGCACTCTTCTGTCGCTCATAGCTGGCCCCTTCCAGAAAACCAGTAAACGCCAACGCCAACCTTGCGTGTCCCGACCTACGGGCCTAAAGGTAGCCCACCTCCCAATCTAGCGCTTCCTGATGCGCCAAAAGTAGCCATCGTGGAATGCATCGGTTGCAGCACAGTAACAAGAATCCGTGCACTGGAAACTGGCCGACCGCCCATCCTTGCCCATGTGGTAGTGGCCGCACAGCCTTCCTACTGCAGGCCAGAGCAGATATCCCTCAAACCGCGCAAGAACCGGAGGCCCAAAGACTACTCCCGCACGAGCGTCGCAACACACTCCACATGCCAGGTCTGGGGGAACATGTCCACCTGCGCCAGATAAGACAGGCGATAGGGCCCTGAGACACATAGCAGCCTCAGGTCGCGTGCGAGGGTAGCCGGATCACAGGAGACGTAGACAATCCGCGCGGGACCAGCCAGCGCCAGGGCAGCCACCACCTTGCTACTGCATCCTGCCCGCGGCGGATCCACCAGAACTGCATCGGGATTGTGCTGGGAGAGCAGGGACGAAAGCACATCATCAACTGAGGCACGGATAAACTCCACCTCTCCTTCCACACCATTCAGTTCCATATTGAGTCTGCCCATGCGTGCAGCGGCGGGATTCTCCTCTATACAGATAACCCTGCTGCCACTGCCTGCAAGCTCAACCGCAAGCACTCCTATGCCTGCATAGGCATCGATCACGGTGCACCCACCCATGTCGCCAAGCTGGGTAAGGATACACCCATAAAGCTGTTCCATCATCTCCCGGTTTACCTGGATGAAAGACTCGGGGCTAACCCTATAGCTGTGCCCCCGCCACTCCAGCGAGGTGGTACTGTTGCTCCAGTTCACCCCGGCCGGCAGGGCCCTTTCCTGCAAGGAGAGATCAGCCTCTTTCAGCGCCCGCGCTGGCTTGGTGGCCAGCAGCAGCTCCTTCCCACCTGCGCCGACAGTCAGATGCAGCACGGTAGCGTCCCTGGCAGCAGCTGCTATCTGCTCCAGCTCTGGGAGTGCCTCGGTGATGGCTCTATGGTGGATAAGGCAGTCCTGCACGGCGATGGGCGTCCAGCTCCTGGCCCGGTTGAACCCGAGCCGTGCCCCGCTCTCACTGCGCAATACATGGAATTCTCCCCTCCACCGGTAGCGCCACGGGTCCAGAGCAGGAAACAACCCCATCTGGGAGGGGGTGAGTGTTATTCCCTGTCGCCCAAGCTGCTCCACCACCGCTTCAACCTTCAGCTGGAACTGTCGCTCGTAGGCTATGTGCTGCAACGGACAGCCGCCACCCTCCGGCACATAGGGACAGGGGGGGGGGCACCCGGTCTGGTGACGGATCGCTGACCGATTTCACCCTCCCAAACCAGGTATGGGCACGGTGGGTTTGCACCTCAACCTCAACCAGCTCGCCGGGAATACCTCCCTCTACCATCAC
>JAJZMA010000161.1 GCA_021850405.1 bacterium | reverse complement strand
CAAGCGCTGCCGCCGTTCCGCCAACTCAGCGTCCACCGGATCCATAACGCGTCTCTCCCAGCAGTTTTGGAATCAGGAATCACCCCACCAGAGGTGAAGAGAAAACGTGGCGCGCCCGGGGGGCGGGCGCTCCACCCTTTCATTATGACCCCTAACTGGTGCTCCCTGCTATGCAGACGCCCGGTTCGCTCCCCGCCCAAGCACAGTCTGCGGCTCCCGAAGCGCCAACTCCAGCTCCCTGGACAGATCCACTGGACTCACCATGACCAGTCTTGCCAGGCCGTCATCGATCGCAGCAACCAGCTGCCCTGCAACCTCCTGAATCTCTCCAGGTGTCACTGAAAGCAGCGGGGCAGCTGCAGCCATGGGCGACTGCAGCTCCTGATGGCGCGCCCATCGGTAGGCAAGATGCTCTGCCCGCTGCTCAGCCGTGAGCCCAGAGAGTACCGCAGCCCCATATACAGAGCGCTGATGCAGCTCCAGCTCCTCGGCTGCGAGCCCATCATGGGCAAGCTGCCGCAGTTCAGCCGAACATAACGCAACCGCACGGGGAGCGTCGGCAGGCAGCGTCGCCGCGTCAATCATGAACACTCCAGTTCCCTGGTAACTGTCATGGGATGCGTAGGCTCCGTAGGCAAGCTTCTCCCGCTGCCGCACAACCTGGAAGAGGCGGGATGCATCACTTCCCCCGAGCACAGCTGCTGTCATGACGGTGCTGTAGATCTCTGGCTCATCCCACCCACACCCAGGCAGGGCAACCACAAAACTGCATTGCTCTTCGGGGCTGGAAGAGGACCGAATATCTACCTCCCGGGCGGAACCCTGTCCCCAGAGTACTGGAGCCGGATGTGATGGAATGCTGCTGCCCGAGGGGAGCTGTCCGAGCAGCTCCTGCGCCTGGGACAGGCCCATCCTGTCACCTCCGCTAACCACCAGTGCCATATCGCCTGCCAGGTAGAACTGATCCCGATAGGCCGCCAGATGGGCTCGATCCAGGCTGCGGATGACCTCAACTCGCCCCAGGGGGTCCCAGGCAAGCGACTGATCACCACCCCACGCGACCCTGTGAACGGCGCTTCCCAGCCAGCCCTCAGGATCCTCCATCTCAGACGCGTACTCCTGGAGGACAATGTTCAGCTCGCCAGCCACCTCATCCGGGTCAAGCCTGGAATTCAGCACCATGTCCGAGAAGATGGCTGCCAGTGGAGCGAGCGTATCCGCAACCCGCCCTCCGGAGAGCTGCAGGCGGGCTGGCGCATAGGCATGGTAAGCGACCATCTCAACCCCGGTAAACGCGTTACTCCTTGCCGCCAGCCTGGAAAATTCTTCGCTGATCTGCCTTGCACTCCTGGTAGAAGTGCCATCAAAAAACAGATGCTCCAGCACATGAGCGAGCCCCGCAGTAGCCGGAGTTTCATTGCGCGAGCCCCTTCTTACGACCAGGAAAACCGCTACATCGTCCGCCGAAGGCCGGTAATCGTTGATCAGGGTCACGCCATTCGAAAGCAGCTCACAGGAGAGGATGCTCTCCGCTGAGGTACCCTCACGCTTGCTGTCTGTTCCGGACAAGATTCACCCCCAGAAGGGTCTGACCGATAGGCTCAAGAAATTATCCTAGGCCCAGATCCTGCCCCAACTGCTAAAAACATAAGTGTAAGCGAGAAGGTGACCAAAACAGACTGCCGGTGCTGCCGGTTGAGGTGTACCCCTGACTGCCATCAAAAAATCCAGACTGAACAAAAAAATTTGCCTTTGCCTGTAGAGACTGGAAATAGGTTCTAGACTATGGGCATGAAGCTATTTCGGCCAGCAGACTACGAGTCCTTCGTGTTTCTTTCCCACGGGATTGAGTTGCAAAGTGGGGTCATCACCCTCAAATATCGTCTGGCACCTCGTCTGGCACCCGCGGGAGGGCCGACCTTCACCGAGACTATTGTGCTGCCCGGAGCGCCTTTCTCCCTCCCCCCAGATCGGATTGCGGCCCTGCTGAAGGTCGTTTCCCTCCTCCACCTGGCAGCAGGCGTGAGTTACTACAAAACGGCAACCCCCCCTCTGGTGCAGGTGCTGCCCTCGGCTCCTGGGCCAGCAACCACGTTGTGGCTGAACAGCTTGTACAGAGACGGGCTGGGAGAGTTCTACTGGAGCAACAACCTGCCCCAGGATAGGGCCCCCCTGTTTACGGCTGACCCGGCACACACTCCCGCCCGACCGTCCGCCTCTGCCCAGAGCCGGGCCCATAACCCTGCGCACGCAGGGTTGGCACTCGTACCGGTTGGTGGGGGAATAGACTCATGCGTCACCATAGAGGCGCTACGACAGACTGGTCACAGACTAACCCTGTTTTCGGTCAACCGTGCGGCTCCAGTAACAGCCACAGTCAGGGTGGCCGCACTCCCCCATCTTGTAGCACAGCGCCGCCTCAGCCCCAACCTGCTGGAAGTAAATGCCTCTGGCGCATTTAACGGACATGTGCCTGTCACTGCCATCGTCTCGCTGATTGCAGTTGCAACGGCAATTGTATCCGGGCACGATGCTGTAATCATGTCAAACGAAAGCTCTGCCTCCTTTGGCAGCACTATGGAAACAGGGCAAGTGATCAACCACCAGTACAGCAAGGGTTATGAGGCAGAAACACTCCTCGCCTCAGCTCTGGAAGAGGAGATAGGCCCGTACCCGGCCTGGTTCTCCCTGCTACGGCCATGGTCAGAATTCGCAATAGCCAGGCGTTTTGCATCCCTGACCCAGTACCACGAGCACTTTGTCAGCTGCAACAGGGCCTTCACCCAGGACAGATCGGGGATTGGGCCCCTCCCCACAGCCAGGACAGCAACAGTCCGCACGCATGTGCTCGCAGGAACCGCCAGTACTCTGCCAGAAAGGGGGGAAACCAGTGATGATGGAACCCCGGACGTCAGTCCCCCGACTCGCTGGTGCAACAACTGTGCCAAGTGCAGATTTGTATTTCTGATCCTGGCACCCTTTCTGCCTCCCTCAAGAATGAAGAAAATTTTTGGCAAGAACCTGCTGGAGGACGACACTCAACTGGACGGATACAGGCTGCTGGTAGGCACTCATGGGTCCAAACCGTTTGAGTGCGTGGGCATGGAGTCAGAGAGCACGGAAGCGTTTCAGATCCTTCATTACACACCCGAGTGGCAAGACGCAACCATTGTCAGGGAGATGGCAGTAGAGCTGGGCCTGCGAGCAACGCCGGAGAACAGCCCTGCGCGTAGCCAGCTGCTGCGCCCATCGGACCAGCATAGGGTTCCCCCTGCCTATCAGGATGCCTGCGATGCAATTGCATGACCTTGTAGGGCACCATGTAGGGATCTGGGGCCTTGGCCGGGAAGGAATGGCCAGCGCAGAAAAGCTCATGGCCCTGGACCCATCAACCCAGCTCACCGTTGCATCAGACACTCCGCTTGCGAAGGAGCAGAAGCTCCTGCTCCAGCAGATATCGCCAACTGCAACATTCTGCAGTGGGAGCGACTCCCTTGCAGGGCTGTCACGCTGTGATGTAGTCATTCGCTCCCCGGGGATAAGCCTTTACCGCTCAGAGCTGGAGGAGCTTAGGCAGCGCGGCGTGCAACTTACTACTGCTACCAATCTGTGGTTTGCAGCCAACCAGGGCCACTCTGTGATTGGAGTGACAGGGAGCAAGGGAAAAAGCACCACTTCCAGTCTTATCGCCCACCTGCTCTCCTCGGCTGGACGCAAGGTACAGCTGGCTGGCAATATCGGGGTACCACTCCTGAAGGTTGAGCCCGAGCCGGACGAGATTGTTGTTGCAGAGATTTCGAGCTACCAGGCAGCAGATATCGGGTACACACCTGACATCTGTGTCTTCCTGAACCTGTTTCGGGAACATACAGACTGGCACCTGACGAGCGAAAACTATTTTCGGGACAAGCTCAATCTGGCCAGCCACCGGCAGGATGCGATAGTCGTAGCGAACAGCCACGACAGGGAACTGCAGGCAAGGCTGGGGAGTGATCCCAGGGCAAGGTGGTTTGGAGACAGCACAGCCATACATCCGGCCGGTAGCATGCTGATGGACGGGGACGCTGCTGTTTTCGACTGCACCGGCGCTGCCCTCCGGGGCGCGCACAACCAGCTGAACATGGCTGCAGCCCTGACCGCAGTAAAGGCTTCCGGGGTTGCGCCACAGGCAGTGGCGTCCGCCCTTGCCACCTTCCAGCCCCTGCCCCATCGGCTGCAGCTGGTGCTGGAATACCGGGGGCTCCGTTTCATAGATGACAGCATCTCAACCATCCCGGAGGCAACCATGGCAGCTTTTAACTCGATAGAAAAGGGACCCATCGTCCTGCTGGTTGGAGGCTACGACCGGGGGCAAAGCTACCTGGAGCTGGCCCGCCATGTAAGCCATAGCTCGCGCCTGCTCCACGTCATCTGCCTCCCCGACACCGGACTCCGGATGCTCTCAGCCATGGAAACGGTTGCCGGGGAGGACCAGACGCAAGGCAGAGACGTGCGCGCATCGTTCGCACCCAGCCTGGCCTCTGCTGTCACTGAGGCCATAGCCATGGCAAGAGACGACTGTACGATTCTCCTGTCTCCGGGGGCGCCGAGTTATGGGCAATTCGCCAACTTCGAGGAGCGGGGTAACCAGTTTGCTGACCTGGCCAGAAAAGCTACCCAGGGGTAGCCAGACTCACTGGATCCAGTGCCCCTGGGAGGGAGATCCCGGATTCTGGCATAAGTTACAGCGGCCGATGTCAGCCCCGAGATCGAGTGCCAGCGACTCTACAGAAAAGAGCAAGCTGCCTTCCCTGACCAGAAAAGACGGGAGGAAGGACTGTCAGGGGACAGGTCAGGCTACACCAGCTGGCACTGTAACTCCAGGCACCTCGCTGGCCACAGAGATCGTCTGTACCTCTCCAACGACCACCAGCTCCTCCTCCAGAAACTGGTCTGTGGGTATCCCGGCAATCACAGTTACAGTGTCGATCGGTCCAGCCTGGGTCATGAGACACTCTCCTGAGAGCACCTCGGCAATCGTTTCAAGGTTCATGTCTCTCCTCCCTTGCGCACACCGAATCTTCTCTTCTGTCGCTAATTCTGTGCCTATGGTACCGAAGTTGCAACCCCTACCGGAGCTTTTACCCTCCTGGCTGCCCGCTGGCGACCAAGCAAGGGTCCGAGGAACTCTCCAGTGGGGCTTTCCCGGTTGGCGGCAAGCTCTTCGGGCGTTCCGGATGCGACCAGGTACCCTCCTGCGTCCCCTCCGCCTGGCCCAAGGTCTATGACATGGTCAGCTGTCTTGATGACGTCCAGGTTGTGTTCGATCACGAGCACGGTATTGCCCTTGTCCACCAGTGCGTGCAGCACACCCAGCAGGCGTTCAACATCGGCAAAGTGCAGGCCGGTCGTCGGCTCATCGAGAATATAGAGGGTGCGTCCGGTGGCAATCCGGGAAAGTTCGGTGCTCAGCTTGACCCGCTGCGCCTCTCCCCCTGAGAGCTGGGTCGCAGGCTGTCCCAGCCGGATGTAGCCCAGGCCAACCTCCTGCAGGGTGCGCAGTCGCCTGTGGATGGGGGGCTGGTTGGCAAAAAGCTCTACAGCATCATCTACCGGCATCGCCAGCACATCGGCAATGCTGTGGCCCTTGAATTTCACCGCAAGCGCCTCGTCATTGTATCGCCGCCCGCGACAGACATCGCAGGGCACATACACATCTGGCAGAAAATGCATCTCAATCTTGATCGTGCCATCGCCCTCGCATGCCTCACATCGTCCGCCACGAACATTGAATGAGAATCTGCCCGGCTTGTAACCGCGCATGCGCGCCTCCGGAAGTTTCGAGAACAAGGTCCTTATGTCCGTGAAAACACCAACATAGGTGGCGGGGTCACTGCGTGGTGTCCTCCCAATTGGAGAGTGGTCCACATCAACCACGTTGTCAATG
>JAJZMA010000262.1 GCA_021850405.1 bacterium | reverse complement strand
CGGCACCAGGGTGCCCATCAGTACGCAGATTCCAAAAAACAGCAGGATGGGAGCGTAGTTAGAAAGCATTGCAGATGCCATGCTACCAAAGGGGGGCGACCATTTGACTCCATGAGTCCCGGACTCCTGGACCCAGGCGTCCCAGTAGGCAGGTGGATCACTGCGTCCACCAGGAGAGCAGCCCTGGGAGTACCGTCAGCCACTCTGCCGGCGCACGCGTCCGCCTGCTCCCTCCAGGCTCCACTCTCCCAGGAGGAATGGCTGGACACCATAAAAAAGCAGTCTGGCAAGACTGGCCCGTATGGATAGACAGGCCAGGGTACTGTTACAGCCTTGGTGGATCGGGGCGACACCCAGGGCGGCGCTGCACCAGAACAGGGCTCCCGTTACATTCCAGAACAGATGCTCGCCTTATTGTCATACGATACACCTGATTAGCGTGGCAAGCATCGCTTACGCGCCAAACTACAAGCAGGCCAATTCAAGTACGGGAGCGTCCATGACCAACATCTCAATACGCCGCCTACCCAGCGGCACCCACAGCAACGACCTGTCCAGCAGGTTCACTATCGACTCAGCCGGGAACCTGCTGGCCCAGTACAACGTACATGCTCACCATGGTGGCTACTCGACTCTCCGGGTGCCCACCCATCTGACCATCACCGACCTGAGCCTGGAGCTGGCGGCCAGCCTCACCAAAGGCATGGCCGCCGACCTGGGAGGCCACTCCGAAGGGGATCCTCTGGTAGACCACCACGTCACAGCAGTGCTTTATGTGGATGGATCACGGAAGCGCTACCGTCTCTCCAATAGTCAGGAGCGGGAGTGGTTCTCCCAGGCAGTGAGCCGGGCAAGGCAGCAATCCCTGCTTGGAAACTTCTGGTTTGCAAGGCTGGAGATGGGGCAGGGAACCCATTCATGCGCGGTTACGCTTGACAAAACCCCACTTAGCAATGGTGCTGGCATCTCTGTAACATGGCCAAATCGCCCCTGGACAGCTACAGCCGTTGAGCTGGCGATGCGCTACCACCGCAAACCAGGAACACTTGAAAAGCTCAATGTTGCAGGTTTTGTGGCAACCCTCAACAGCATCGCCCGCAAGACCTTCAGTGCTCCTGTGCCTACCACCCCTTTCCCTGAGGGAGATCTGGCAGGGATAAGCTAGGTATATCCCTTGCTGCCAAAGCCAGATACTGACCCACCCAGCGGGGACGCACCCTGCGGGCCACTTCTGGTGGCAGCCTGGGTTGCGGGAAGCGGACAAGAACCAGGGATGCAGGAAAAGAGATGAGCATATTGCTATGGATACTGCAATCCATACTGGCGCTTGTCTTCCTGACTGCCGGCTTCATGAAGCTCGCCACCCCCAAGCAAACGCTTGAAAAAAAGATGACCTGGGCAGTGCCGTTCCAGCCCTGGATGCTGAAAGGACTTGGAGCTCTGGAGGTGCTTGGCGCGCTAGGGCTCACCCTTCCAGCTGCAACCAGGATTGCCCCACTGCTTACACCGATTGCCGCATGTGGACTGCTGGTCATCATGGCTGGCGCTGTCACGATACACATGAAAAGGCATGAACACTCCAACGCGTACATGACACTGGCGCTGGGTATCTGCGCTGCGCTCATTGCCTGGGGCAGGTTCGGCCCATTCGCCCTTTAACTCCGCTATCACCGTGGAGTCCAGAGCCAGCTGCTCCAGGGAACTACCCTGCCATTGACCATCCCGGCAAGAGGTGGGGTACGACGCGGGGGCCCCACCAGGCACTCTCCACCCCGAGCCGGAGTCAGCGGCCCATCCCCTGGAACAGCACACACGCACGAATCCCATGGAACGCGCTGCTCTCTTGCCACCCCTGCTGGCCAGGGGGGGAGGGGGGGCGGACGAAACCCAACAGTAAGCTAAGGCCCGAGGCAAGCGGGCAGGTGAAAACCAGCCCATCCCCTATCGCCAGCGCCTGGGCTCCCTGACTCAGGGATTGACAGGTTCACTAGGTTATAAAGCCTCCAGACTGATGCTGCCAGAGGCGATAGTATTTTCCGCGCCTGGCGAGCAGCTCAGTATGATTGCCTACCTCGGTCACAATGCCGTTCTCCAGAACCGCTATCCGGTCCATATGGGAGATGGTGGAAAGCCGGTGAGCGACCACCAGAGCGGTTGCCGTACTCATGAGCTTCCAGAGCGCATCCTGAACCAGGCGTTCCGACTCTGAGTCGAGCGCACTGGTCGCCTCATCCAGCAGGAGGATACGCGCGTTTTTCAGCATTGCCTGGGCAATAGCCACGCGCTGCCGTTGGCCGCCAGAGAGCTTCATTCCCCTTTCCCCCACAACAGTGTTGTATCCGTCAGGCAGCTGGTTTACAAACTCAGAGACATGAGCCGCCTCCCCAACGCTTGCGACCTGGCTGTGGTCTACCGGGCCATCCTTGCCATACCAGATGTTTTCAGCGATGGTCCGGTGCAACATCTGGGGGTCCTGGGGCACGTAGGAGATACTGCGCCGCAACGACTGCTGCGTTACCTCATGGATCGGCTGTCCGTCAATCCATATCTCACCACCGTCAACGTCCATGAAGCGCATAACCAGCCTGGTCAGGGTTGACTTGCCTGACCCGGATGGACCTACGATCCCAACATGCTCCCCGGGCGAAACGTCAAGCGATAGCTCGTGAATCACAGGCTTGCCTTTCCTGTAGGCAAAGGACACAGACCTGAAGGCAATTTGACCTGCGCCAACTGCAAGTGTGCGTCCCGCAGGATGGTCTGCTACATCCGGGCTGGTTTCAAGGAGCGCGACCAGCTTGCTGGCCCTCCCCATCGCCCGCGACAGGGAGCGGACCACCTCAAAACTTTCCGTCATCAGGGACGAAACCTGGCTTGCGTAATAGAGGATCAGATAGATCGTGCCAGCTTGCGCGTCCCGGTGCAGGGCCAGTATGACGCCAACCATCAGGGCACCCCAGGTCATCAGGGAGAGGACCCCTTCCATCCATGTGCGCGTGACACTGAAGCTGCGTCGTGCCACCAGATCTGCGCGAACCGATTTCTGCAGCAGATCATGGACCCTTCCTCGCTCCTGCTCCTCAGTTGACTGGGAAAGTACGGTGGCAATATTGCGGATAACATCAAACGCGGTTCCCTCGGCAGCAGCATGTGCTTTCGAAAACTCCTCCGATGCCACCGATACTGGCTTTGAGAAATGCCACATGACAAGAACAAACAAAATGACAAACAGGGCAACGATTAACCCAACCGGAAGTGCCACTATGAGCAGCACAACTATTGCTGCCAGCACCACAAGCGCTATCCGAAGCAGCCCCCAGGTAGTGTCATCGATAGCTTCCATGAGTGCCCATGAAAAGGTCGAAAGCGTGGATGAGACCTCCCCGGAAGCATGATCCACATGCCAGCGATATCCAAGCTCCAGTAACCGGTTAAATGCCAGTTCAATGGAATGGGAAAAAGCCCTGGTACAGCCCTCCCATTCCAGCCAGCCGGCAAGCCGCCACACAGCGGTTCCAGCCACAAGCAGTGCGGCATACGCAAGCAGCAGTGGTCCAAAGGTCGCCCACAGACTGGAATGAAGATTCAGCTGGGTTATCTTCTGCAGCGCGTCAGCAAACACGAGCGGCGTTGCCACATCCCCAACCAGCACTCCCAGACCAACTGCCAGCCAGCTATAGAGGAGCATGGAGCGGTAGGGCTTTACTGCTGTGAGTGCAAAAACAAGCGTCTTCGACGCCGACGCTTTCACCAAAATACCTCCATCCTGTCCCTCAGTCCCCAGTAACGGCCCCCCCTCGCTTGTTCCCCTGTGCGCCAGTTCGGCACTCCTCACGAAGTACCGGGGGTTGCCACCAGTCAGGCGTACTGTAAAAAACAGGCGCTTGGTGACCGCATGCATTGGGGCCAGCATCCGGCTCCTCCCGCAGGCATTCCAGCCCAGAGAGTAAAAGCCGAGACAGCAAAGGCTATCACACGAGGGAGAACGGGAAGAATATGACGACCCTGCCGGGAGCAGCTGCAATTCGTCCCCGACTCAGCAAGGCCCGTCTAAAAAGGTTACAAAAGAACACAGGATGGCCTGGATGACAGTGCTAGAGTGCCTGGCCCGCTGGCAACAGTGCAGCGACCATACTTATCTCCAGCGTCGCATTGCCGGGCAGCGATGACACGCCGAAAGCCACGCGAGAGTGAATTCCAGATTCACCATACAGGTCCGACAGCAGGCTGGATGCCCCATCAGCTATCTGCGGATGCCCCCCAAATCCTGGGGCTGCATTCACCATGACTGTCACTGCGAGTATTCTCTCAACAGCATCCAGACTGCCCGTAACGCTCCTTATGGTTGCAAGCAGGTCGAGTGCCACCGATTGGGCAGCTGCATGTGCCTCGTCGGGCGATACTTCATCAGGCACCCTCCCCAGCAGGGCCGATCTGCCTGTAGAAGGATGCCCCGAAAGGTAGAGAACACCCCCAGTGCTGGTGGCCATCGTGTAGCCAGCCATCGGCTTGCGCGGCTCGGGAAGCACCAGGCCCAATCCGGCAAGCCTTGCTTCTGCACCCATAGTTTCCTACCTCAATTGTCCCGGCCCCGATTGACCCCGACGCACGCCGGTTGACCAACAGTATGGTACGGTCCCAGCGGCTGGATCGTCCGACCGCAGAAGGCCAGAATACCGCAGTACTGCACCCGGGGACGCAGCTGCGCCAAACACCTCCCTGTTATACGATGGTACCTACGTGAACCCTGTAAGACAGTTCCTGCTCCTGCTGCTCCTGCCACTCCTGCCCCTGCTGCTGGCTGCCTGTGGCAGCAATACTGTCCCACCCATTGGCGCTGGCACGCCTTCCCCGCAGACTGCTACACCGTCTACCTCCCCCCCTCGGTCCGCGACGCCCGTTCCAGACGGCAGCCAGACGCTCACTGTGGTGGCGAGCGGGCTGGGGACCTACATGGCCACCACCATACCGGTCGCACTGGTGCACAACAACTCCACCTCCGCCATAGCTGGCCAGGTTATAGCCACATTTACGATATCTACAGCTGCAGGGTCCATCGTAAGAACGACCCAGACTCAGCCTGAGACCGTTCCACCTGGAAGTACGGTGGGCTTTGCCCAGCGGCTCGACCTTGTGGGAAAGGGCGACAGGGCATCGGTCACGCTTTCCAGCCCAGTATGGGGCGGCACACCAGGCCCTGCCTTTTTCCAGAGCGCCCCTCCCCTTGTTACCTGCCCGGGCTGCTCAACTGACGGGGGCCTGGCGGGCGTTACCGCTACGCTCGCACTCCCAGCAGGCATCGCTCCAGGCACTCCAGTGGATGTACGCGTCATATGCAGCGGACCAGGAGGGCTGGTCGGAGGGGCGGACGAGACTGAAGAAACACCGCAAAGCGGGCCGTTCACCATGACCCTGGAAGCGATAGTATCAGCGATACCTGGCAGCTGCACAGCATATGGCACCAGCATCTTCTGACCATCTGGTATGGAGACAGGGAGCTTCCCGAAGCTACTTCGAGGCGGGCGTTGGGCCGCCAATGCTGCTCCTGTCCGGCCTGGGACAGACGCATGAGGTGTGGAACCGGGTTCTGACCAGGCTGGGCCGGGATTTCAGGGTCATTGCTCCGTCTGACCACGAAGGGCACAAGGGCAGCTATCTTCGGGCCCGCGAGCGGGAGGCTACCCATGCACTGGCAGATGCTGCGCCGGATGGCGACTTGACTATCATTGGCCACTCAATTGGTGCTTACGTGGCGGCGAAACTGGCTGCCCAGATGACTGGGGGAACATCCTCACTGATCATGCTCTCTCCCGCAGGGTTCGGGCCAACCCCACTCCTGTGGCGTCTTGCTCCGCTTGAACTCCTGCTCGGGCCTTCCCTCTTTGCGGCCATAGACCACCTGCCAGCTCCGGCCCGCTCAAGCACAG